>JBBRSF010000012.1:0-17518 GCA_038245685.1 Minisyncoccia bacterium | reverse complement strand
TAAGCGAAGCGAAAAATCGAAGTGGAATACATACCTTCATTACTGGAACAAATATGGGAATATTAAGATTCAATCTTGTACAAATCAAAGGAGAAATAACCACATTAACTTTACTCTCCACGAAAACGGATGACACTTTCATTAGACTCCAAGTAGACAACGAAATAAGCTCGTTGAAAGAAGAAAAACTAAAGGTCGAGAATTTCATCCTCGAACAAGGGGGTAAATTCAGTCTATTTGGATGGATTTCTACATTGCTTTAATAGTTAATCTTTTAAAAATATATGGCAACAATAATAAACACACCAGGAAGCAGAGAAAGTGATTCAGGATTGGGTTTGATAGTAGGTATCATCATTGCGATAGTTCTAGTGGTATTATTCGTATTTTACGGTCTCCCTGCACTTCGCAGAGACGCACCAGAGCCAGCAGGCGCAAACATTAATGTCACCCTCCCTAGTGGAAGCACAACATCACCTGCGCCAACCCCTGCTCAATAAAATAAATTTCAGTCACGTTCTATTATCAACTTAACTATAAAAAAATCATGTTAACTACAATAGCAGTTATTCTAGTCATCCTCTGGCTTCTAGGAATCCTTACTTCAATCACTCTCGGAGGATTCATCCACGTTCTTCTTGTGATCGCGATAATCATTGTACTCATAAGACTTATACGCGGTGAAAAAATACTCTAATAAAAAAAATAAACCTCTCCTAAAATAAACCAAAATAAAGTAAGACGCTTGGCAACTATACTCAGCCGAGCGTTTTACTTGATTTAAAAAATACTTGCAAAATTCTCATTTTTCTATTAAAATTCCCACTAATTAAAAGAATAAAATATGAAATTACTTCTGACTTCCGGAGGAATAACAAATAAAAAAATTGCTAATGCGCTAATAGATCTAGTCGGAAAGCCCGCGAAAGAAATTAAAATTGCTTTCATTCCAACTGCTATAAATATAGATCCTGGTGATAAATCATGGTTCGTGGATGATTTATATGAGATTAGACAGCAAAATTATAAAAATCTCGATATTGTGGATGTTTCAGCTCTACCTAAAAAAATATGGCTCCCTCGCCTTGAAGCAGCAGATGTTTTGTTTTTTTCAGGTGGTAATTCACCTCACCTAATGAGATGGGTAGAGAAATCAGGTTTAAAGAAAATACTCCCAAAGCTCCTTAAAACTAGAGTATATGCTTCGATAAGCGCGGGTAGCGTTATTACTGCGCCTACATTAGCTGTAAGTAATAAAGAAAAGGTATTATCTTATAAAAAAAAGTTTGGATACAAAGCAGATAAAGGACTCGGTTTTGTAAATTTCTTTTTCCGATCCCATTTTAATTCTCCACAATTTCCTCATACTACTAAGAAAAAATTAGAGAAAATCTCTAAGCAAATAAAGAAAAAAATATATGCACTTGATGACCATTCGGCACTTAAAGTAGTAGATGAAGAAGTGGAAATAGTGGGGCAAGGAAAATATTTCGTTTTCAATAAATAAAATTCCCCATACTTGTTTTGTTTGGCATTTCGTGGTATGATAACGTTGGAGATAAGGAGATCTTTCTATGATTGCCGAAAAGAGGGTGGTGATGGAAATGGGTATGAGAATGGAGACGGACATGTCTCTCGCGCTATCCCAGATGTGGGACGATAAACTTGTCCCGAACAACATCCACCCCTACCCTCTTGCTCCACGAAAAAGAACAGAGGAGGGGTTGGTAACTGCTGACAGTTATCAGAGAGAGAATTACTTGTTGGGACGGTTTGTCCACTTCTTGATGTTCCAAGAGCTGTTGCAATGGCTATGGAGTGCTTCTCTGGAGCTTTTACCCGCTTGGCATCTCGAGATATTCGGCGCAGGACTGATGAGAGACCTGACGTGGCTCTCTAGTGCTGTCACTGCTGGGTTCTCGGTCTCAATCCGAGACTTCAGCCAAGTGGCATGCGAAAACGCCTACAACTTTTTGATAAGCCGTGGACTTCACGAAAAAATCGAGGTAAGTAAAACGTCAATCGAGCTCGGATGGAGAAACGGATTAATTGACGACGAACAGACTACCTGGTATTACGCTGGGCAGTTGGTCCAGAACCAAGGTCCAGACGAAATGTGGCAAATCATGCGCCACTTCGGCAGATTTCTTTGCCAGTCAGGTAACCGTCGAGTCTATCTTCTGCACGCTCGAGCAGAAGACAATCCACCCGAAGAAGTAACATGGAACTATGCAACTCCATGGAGTGATGAGCAACTCTTCACTCCACTCGAGTTCGACCTGAACCATGAGTGCCCCGGCTCGAGGCCAAAAGTTGAAATGCTTGGTCAGCACAAGTATTTCAACAACGTAACATACACGCTATTTCGGATCGAGAAAGCGTGAACACTGGCGAGGGGAGAGAAGAAACTTTCTCTCCCCCGCTCAGTAATTTAAATATAAAATGAAATCACTAGACACAATTTCCAAAAAAATAACCTTACTGAACGACACTACTTTAATCTCACTTTCGGAGAAAAATAAGCTAGCAATTATTAAAAATTTTGCAGAGACAGGAATTAAAATCTTAGAAGCCGACTTTGGTTTTGTATGGTGGAAATTTAGAGAAAAAGAAGAATATAAACTAGCATACAAAAGCAAAACTACTCCTTTTGAACCTTATTCTCCTAGAAAAGGAGGAGTGAACTCCACAGCAATAAAAACAAAAAGACCTTTTTTTGACAGCCATATAAAAAAAGAAAACTATCCTCAGGATTTTCATTTATATGTAAAAAGCCATATTACTATTCCTGTATGGTATGGTAGAAATATATATGGGACACTTATTTTATGCTATAAAAAGAAAAGAAAATTCGCTTCTGACGAAGTTACTTTAGCCACCACACTCGGAAACACAATGGCACAAACCATTACAATATATCGACTGGCAGAAAAAGAACGTGAAACATTTGCTCTCTACGAAAAACAGAAGGCGACAGAACTTCTTCTTGCGGAAGAAAAATCTAAAACCGAATTTATAGCAAATACTACTCACGAATTCCGTACTCCTCTAAGTATCATAAGAGGTTATACTGATCTAGCTCTCGGAGCTCATAAAGGAAACTTGAAACAAAGCCAAAATTATATGAAAATAATCAATGAAGAGGTTATTCATCTCTCTGATATGATTTCAGACCTCGTATTAATTACCACGCATAAGAACGTAGATATTTCACTTCATTCTGAAGTTTTAAACATCTCGCAGATATTGAAACATACAGCAGAAAGGTTAGTAAACATCGCCAAGAAGAAAAATGTTTCTATCGAAGTAAACACCCACGCAAAAAATCTTTCCATCAAAGGTGATAAGAAATATATTGAAAGACTCTTTTTAAATTTGATAGAGAACGCAATAACCTATAGCAAAAATAACGAAAAAGGTAAAATTACTATCGATATAGCGGAGACCGAAAAATTCGCACTTATTTCCATTAAAGACCATGGGGTAGGAATATCAAAAGAAGATATTCCCAATATTTTCGAGAGATTCTATCGTAGCGATAAATCCCATAATTCTTATGGCAAACATTCGGGCTTAGGACTTTCTATGGTTAAATGGATAACAGAAATGCATGGAGGAAAAATAAGCGTAGAAAGCGAACTAGGTCTTGGGAGCACTTTTGTGGTAACTCTCCCTTTAAAGAAAAATAAATAAATTATTACAACCCGAGCAAGGTTGCAATTTTTGGCTTATCGAATCCCACACTGAGATTATTATCTATTATAATGACCGGCACTCCCATTTGTCCACTTTTTTCTATCATTTCCTTTCTCTTCTCGAGGTCGCTTCCTACATTGTATTCAGTATAAGCAACATTGTTCTCTTTAAAAAACTCTTTGGCCATATGGCAGAAATGACAGGTCGGAGTTGAATAAATTGTTACGTTTGGCATGTGATTTTTTCGTTTATCTTCTAATATTTTAATTATAGCATACCTGTCAAGTATTTTCTTTGTTGTGCGGAATACGGGAATCGGCTACTACGTAGCCAGGTGCTTTTCCGCCTATGCATGGAAAAGCCTTTCGATATCCCGCACGCAAGCAAAGCAGTTTGCTTGCTATTCCTTACTTTGTGCGGAATACGGGAATCGAACCCGTGTCTAATCCTTGGGAAGGACTCATTCTACCACTAAACCAATTCCGCCTACGAATCTATTTAAACCATTTTTTCCAAAACATAAGAGAAGAAAAGAAGCTCGGCTTTTTTAACGGCTCTAACGGTTTATTCTTGTCTTCTACTACCACTATCATATCTTCGCCGTCCTTTGAAAGTCCATAATTTTCACGGAAAATCTTTTCTTTTCCTTCATCAGTTTTCAAGCTATTGATGTCTGCTGAAAGTTTCAGCTTTTGATCTTGTAGTTCTGACACTTTTCCTTCGGCGACTTTTTTATTGCGAATAGTGTCTTCCATTTTATTCCAAAATCCAAGCACGCTCCAGGCAAAAATAAGTATGAGAATAGCCAAAATCCCAAGAACCGGTTTCGATTGCATAATATCTCTCCATATGGTCTTTTTTTGGAAATTTCTCATAATAATGCTATACTCATTTACATAATTTCATTATATCAATAATATGCTTTTTAACCGAAAACATCAAAAGAAAATACAACTCGCCTTCGGAGTCATCAGCTTGCTAGTTATCCTAAGCATGCTTCTTCTCTATACTCCGATCTTCCGACAATAACTACTTTTTATCTCCTGTTCGCATCATCTTCAAGAATACATCTTGAGGAATGTTGACCCGTCCTGCTTCTTTCATTCTTTTCTTACCTTTTTTCTGCTTTTCTCTTAGCTTCATTTTTCGTGTAATATCTCCGCCGTACATATGTTGGGTCACATCTTTTTTCATACCCGAAAGAGTACGCGAGGAGATAATACGCCCGAGGGCTTTTCCTTGCACCTTCAGGGTAAACATCTGCCGAGGCAAGAGATCTGCAAGTTTATTTACTGCTTCTTCGGCTTCTTGTTCAGCCCGCTTTTTAGAAACTACTCTAGAGAATGCGGGAACTACTTCATCAGCTACCAAAAGATCCAGACGTGTAACAAATGCTTCGCGCATTTCACCTATCTCATAAGAAATAGAACCGTAACCAGAAGTAGTGCTTTTTAACTCATCAAAAAAGTTTCGCATAAGCTCACGGAGAGGGATCTTTACAGAAACTGAAGACCTATTATCTCCGAAATTGTCTGTTTCACCTATTTCTCCTTCATGGTCAAACAAAAGTTGCATGATATTACCTATATATTCTACGGGAGTAATTATTTTCAAATTCACCCAGGGCTCATAGACCGCCTCGAGATTTCCATCATCGGGGAAAAAGTAGGGAGAGTATATCTTCTCGCGTTTGCCATTTTTATTCACAACTTCGTAAGTAATCGACGGAGTTGTAATCACAAGCTTGAGGTTAAATTCTCTTTTCAGTCGTTCTGTAATTATTTCCAAATGAAGCATGCCTAAGAATCCACAACGAAATCCTTTGCCGAGCGAGCCCGAGGCTTCTTCTTCATAAGAAAAAGCCGAGTCAGATAATTTCAACTTTCCTAGAGCGAGCTTGAGTTCCGCAAAGTCATCGGCATCTTCTGGAAAAACAGAAGCCCAGACTACCGGCATCGGTTGCATGTATCCAGGATATGCCGGCAGTGGATTTTTGAGCATCGTAATAGTGTCTCCTACTGAGGCTATGCCAGGTTTCTTGATCCCCGTCACTATATACCCCGTATCGCCCGAAGAAAGAAAATCTCGCGGGGTTTCTTCGGGAGAAAAAGTTCCCACTTCAAGGGCGGTAAATTTTTCTCCCGAAACGGCAAACAGCAGGGTGTCCCCCTTTTTCACTTTCCCATCCAGCACTCGAACAAAAACTATTACCCCTCGGTGATTTGAATATTTAAAATCAAAAACAAGAGCTCGCAACATATTCTCGCCAAGGTAAGTTTCTTTCGGCGCAGGTATGCGTTTTACCACCTCTTTCAAAAGGTTTTCTACTCCTTCGCCTGTACGTCCAGAAACCAAAAGAATCTCGCTAGGATCGCAATCAAGCAGTTTTACCACTTCTTCTTTTACTTCGTCTACTCGTGAAAGAGGTGAATCGATCTTTGAGAGGACTGGAATTATCTTCTTACCCCCTTCCTTGCCTCCTTCGCGCGCCATAGCAAGCGTGGTGAGGGTTTGCGCTTGGACTCCCTGTGTGGAGTCAATAAGAAGAATTGACCCTTCTACGGCCTTTAAAGCGCGGGAAACCTCGTATGAGAAGTCGATATGCCCAGGAGTATCAATCAGGTTTAATATGTAATTCTCGCCTTCTAGATCGTACTCCATCCTTACTGGCTGCATTTTTATAGTTATGCCCCTTTCACGTTCCAGGTCCATAGAATCAAGCACTTGGTCTCGCATTTTGCGTACTTCGATAGTATGGGTAATTTCAAGCATCCTATCTGCCAAGGTACTCTTGCCGTGGTCAATATGCGCGATTATAGAAAAATTCCTGATATGTTTTAGTTTGTTTTCTTTGTCCATAATATTATTTTTTTATTCCAGAAATCCTCCTGTCTGATGGTTCCATAGTTCTGAATAAAGTCCGTTGTTCTCTAGCAACTCTTTGTGAGTTCCCTCTTCAGCGATACTTCCACGATCTAGAACAATGATTCTATCCATTTTTTGAATTGTTGATAGGCGATGAGCAATAACTATCGTAGTCTTACCTTTCATAAGTTCATTAAAAGATTCTTGAATATAATTCTCGCTTATACTATCGAGGGAACTTGTGGCTTCATCTAGTATTAGTATCGGAGCGTCTTTCAGCATAGCCCGAGCTATGGCTACCCTCTGACGCTCTCCCCCAGAGAGTTTAACTCCGCGTTCACCAACAAATGTTTCATAACCTTTCGGAAGTTTTTCGATAAATTCATGTGCGTGTGCTTTTTTCGCAACTTGTATGATTTCTTCTTCTGTTGCTTTCGGATTAGAGTAAGCAATATTTTCTCTTATACTTCTATGAAATAGAATTGATTCTTGCGGAACATAAGAAATTTTAGATCTTAAGTCTTCCTGTTTTAATTTAGAAATATTCTGTCCATCAATAAAAATCTCTCCGTTTTTTACATCAGCAAAACGTAAAAGCATTTTTACAAGAGTCGATTTTCCGGAACCAGAATGACCAACAAGGCCAACTTTTTCTCCTGACTTAATTTCAAAACTGAAATTATTAAAAACATTATAATCTCTTATATACTCAAAATTAACTTTTTCAAAATTAATCTTACCTCCTGAGATCAAGCATTTTTCTGAATTTTTAATATCTAGCATGTCAGGTTTTTGATCGAAAATATCTGTCATTTCTTTTGCTTCAGCTAGTGATTTAAAGAAACGCACCATTGATTTTCCGAGATCCCATAACTCGTCAAATACTTTAAACATAAAAACTTGTATCAAAACAATCATACCAGTAGAAATTGAGCCCTTTAACCATAGGTTTATCATCATATAAAGAATAATTATTTGAAGTATTGCCATGAGGAAACCTTGGATGGTATTTTGTAAATTTCCAAAGCCCCAAGCCTTTGTACGACTTGCATATTCGAGAGAAGTAACATTCTGAAATAAACTTCGCTCACGCTCTCTACCTGAAAATATTTTAATATTTAAAATATTAGTAATGGCATCAGCAAAGCGAGCTGTCACCTTGGAGTCTGCCTCCGCCTCGAGTAAATCATATTTTACCTTTTTCCTTATAAACAATGCTGTGATGAAAATATACATTATCACCCAGCTTAAAAATAAAAATCCTATAGTCGGAACTTTCAAAAATAGAACAGAAAATACGCCAATTAACTGTATGAGTGTAAACCAGAAGTTAAAGCTAGTAACATCACTTATTCTTTCAAAAGAAGCTGCAAACCTTTTAGACTTAGCAACTAAGCTACCAGAGAAATTATTGGAAAAAAACTTATATGAATGGTTCATCAGGCGATTAAAGGTATCATTATGTATTTCCCTTATAACATTAGCTTGAAAATATACTATGAAATAATCGCCCAGTCGGAAAAAAGCTTGGTAGGCTAATACTACTAAAGCTACCTCAAAAAAAACACGGAAAAGGTCGTGTGCTAAAATTGCACTAGGATTTGAGCCAGAAACTAAATCAATTATCTGTTTGTACAAAAGAGGGTTTATAATATTCGCAAGAATAACCCCGATTCCGTAAGCAATAAAAGTAAGATAAAAGGACCACTTATATTTCCTGATTTGGGCCCAGTAATAATAAAAAACGCGTCTAAAAAGCATTTACGAAATATAGCACAAGAAAGCTGAATTTTAAAGCTCTTCTTGGGAAGGAGCAATAATCTTTGCCCTCCAGAATTTCGTCATTAGAGTTTCAATTATCTTTTTCAATTCTTCACTTCCGAGCATGTAAAGCACGATAATGGCTGCGATAATACCCAAAATTCCAGAAATAAATCCTTGAAAAAAAACTCCCATAAACGTAGTGGTGCCGAATATCGGAGAAAGAATATTTAAACTAATATAAGACACTATTCCAAGAAAGAAAGAAGCTCCTAGGCTTTGGAAGAAAGTTTTGGCAATGAAAGATTCGTTCGGCATGAAATCTTTTTTTACGAATATCCAGTGCAGAATAAAGTTCAAAATAGTTCCTGTAGAGTAAGCGAGCGGGAGCATAAGGATCTCTGTTCCCGGTATATCGCCTACTTTAAGTAAAGACTCAATAAAATATCTAAAGAAAGGAACATTTTCGAAAATATGAATGAAGGAATATGATAGCACGATAATAAGTAAGGAACAGAGGAAATTGACTATCAGAGGACGTTTAGTATCGCCTGTGGCATAATACGACCGTGACAAAAGAGTAATCATCCCCTGCGCAAGGATAGAGAGCGAAAATACTGCAAGGCAAGCTGCGACCAAGCGCGTATTATCCCAAGAAAAAGATCCTGATCCTAGAATCACTCTTACTATTTGGGCTCTTAAAACAATAAATAAAAATATAACTGGAATTGACCAAAAGATAATTGACCTAGCTGCTTCTTTCAAGTGTTGTTTAAACTCTTCGATTTTTCCGCTGGTGAAAGACTTCGCAAGACTAGGAAATGCGGCGACAGCATAAGATATGCCTATTATATTTAAAGGGACCGATTGTAAATTGAAAGAGAAATTAAAAACAGAAATTGACCCGCTTTTAAGAAAAGAAGCAAGAGCAATAATGGAAATAAGAGCAATGTTATTAAAGGCAAGCCCCATTGTTCGAGGTAAAGAAATAAGCGCGACTTTTTTTATATCTTGAAAATTAATAGCAAAAGAAAATCTCGGTGTAAATCCGCAACTGGTTGAAGCCCAAGCTTGAATAGTAAAATGCATAAAGGCTCCCAAAGCTACTCCCATAGCAAGTCCGGCTATGCCAAAAATCGGATAAAGAAATATAACCCCTATAATGATTCCAATATTGTAAAAAATCGGACTTAGAGAATAAATAAAGAATTTACGGAAGAGCTGAGTTACTGTTCCAAAAAGATTTGAAAGTCCCATAAGAATCGGGGATAAAAGCATTATGCGAGAAAGAAGTACGACTTTTGCTTGGTAGAGAGGAGTGAAACCCGGAGCAATAAAAAAAACAAGATGTGGCATAATAATAAACGCAAAAGTGGCCACCAAAACCATCACACAAAAGAAAACGGTAAAAACATCGTTTAGATACTTCTGCGCCTCTCGAGTTACTTTCTCTCCATCCATCCGAGCCACCAAAAAAGGAATAATAACGGTGATAGATGCAAGCGATGCGATGCATATAAAAATAAGGTCTGGAACACGGAAAGCTGCATAATACGCGTCGAGTGAAGACGAAGGTCCTATAAAGTGTGCGATTGATCTGTCTCGAAAAAGAGCCAAGATTTGAGACAAAAGAGTTAGAGAGCCCAAAAGCAATGCTGCTTGGTTCACACTCCCTGATTCTTTTGTAAAAATTCTTAAGATCTTCTCCATCCTTTATATTGCTTTTTTAGTTTTTGTTGAAGAAGGAGTTGTAGACGTTGTAGGAGTGAAATTATTAGTCCCCGGATTGTTTAAGGAGTTTACATATTGGATCAATGTTTTGTTTGTAGGATCAAGGGCGAGAGCTTGTTGTGCAAAGCTAAGCGCCTCGGCTAGATTGCCTTCATTTTTTGCTATTTGTGCGAGTGTGATAAGCGCGTCGATATAATCCGGCTTTAATGTTAACGCTTGAGTCGCATAATCTTTTGCTTCTTTTGTTTTACTTTCAGCAAAATACACCGAAGCGATAGCAAGCTTAAGCCCTGGATTAAAAGGATTCAATCTTGAGGCGGTTTGATAAGATTCTATAGCTTTACCATAAGCGTCTTTTATTCCGAGGCTTCCGACTACCTGATATATAGATGCAAGCATTTGATAATTAATATAATTCTCGGGATTGTAAGCGACTGCTAACTGCGCACTTCGGATCGCTTGATCAAAGCTATTTTGGATAATGGATTTTTCAGTATCAGAAAATGCAGAGCCTTTAGCTACTAATTGATTAAGTTTTATAAGATAAACTTGGGAATACGTCCTCAAATAAAGATCATTTGTATATAGTGACAATGCTTTACTAATGAAATTTTCTGCCTCTGGTTCTGTTTTAGCATTTAAGGCTTTATTAAAGTAATTTACCGAAACAAATCTTTCTATATATCTGAAAGTTGTTACAACAGAAAATACGATTAATAATATAAGCACTAGAATCGAAAAGAAACTTTTTCTATGATCATTTAAAAATGATATAACTATATCATTCCCACCAGATGATCCTACCAGTCCTATGAAAACTCCTGTGAAAGCAAGGGCGAGTAAGAATATAACCGATCCAGTGCTGTAAAAAAATGAAGAAATGAAAAGATATAACGAAAGCACAAAAAATGCCATCATTTCCCAGTTAAATTTGTTTTTAATACTTGAGAAAACAGACTTTGCTCCAATAAATAAAAACAAAACAAAAAATATAAGCCAAGCAAAAAGAGCAAGTATTCCTGAAGTTGCAAGAAGAGTCGGGATAAGGCCAGAACCTGTTCCAAAGGCTACATCCCAGAACTGAGAACTATTTATGGATTGTGGCTTATACATTGCCCATGCCTCTAGGAATCTATCTGGACCTATACCAAACAATGCCTTCTTAGAAATTACTCCTTTTGCGATCGAAAAAGTCGCAGAAAGAGATGGACTAACTTCCGTGTTGGTTATTTGAAGACGATTAGGAATAACTGAGCCTATGAATTGACCCGAAGTAAAGAAAAGTAAGGAAATCATTACCACAACGAAAGAAACTGCTGGGAAGTGTCTCTTCTGTCCTTCCTCTGCATTTCCTTGAAAAGATACCGAGACTTTATAGACAAAAATAATAAGACTTGATACTCCTAATAGAACCCAGACAAGAGAAAAATTTACGCATGCAGCTAGAAGAATAGCCAACAAAATAAATATTTCTAGAAATACTTTTTCGACTTTTGATATGGGGAAAAACTCTACTACTAAGAGGAACATCAACGCAGAAAATCCGGCAAAAAGCCCTAATGCATTCCACGAACCAAGCAAATTAGAAGTTTTATCTCCTAAAATTCCTAAGGATAAAATCGTTGGGAAAAATAAATGAAGGCTTTGAAATAAAATTATCACCACAGAGGAGAGGATAGTGCCTAAAAGAAGTGTTTTAGCTCGCTGTGGGCTCTTAAAAATAATAGAACACATAAACATAAGTAAAAAAGCAGAAAAAATGAACCAGAAACTGCCGGTATCAAACATCGTGCCGAAAAAAGAGACTTCACGACTTGTGGATAAAAAAGCAGACAAAAAAGTAGCTATTACTATTCCTCCTGCTGCCAAGAATAGAGAGGATCGGGAAATTATTATTTTTCCATCCAGAAATCTGCCTATGGACCAAAAGATAATGGAAATGGCAATGCCTACCACAAGTAATAATCCTTTGGATATTTCGACAGGGAAATTTGAAAAAGGAAGGAAGAAAATTGGTAGCAATACCACTACAATAAAAAGAGAAGAAAATGAGAGCTTGTCGAATGTTTTGGATTGCATATCGTTAATATTATACTATAAATGAATTTTAAATTGCAAACTAAATCTATATAACGATATTCACCAGGCGATTTTTGACGTAAATGATTTTCTTTATTTCTTTACCGGAAGTAAATTTACGCACTGTCTCAGCTGAAAGTGCTTGTTTTTTGATATCTTCTTCTGTTTCCTCGGTATTAATCATAATTTCTGTCCTTAATTTTCCGTTAATCTGTATAGCAATTTTTACTTTGTCATCTTTCACTAGATTTTCATCCCATTTGGGCCACTCAGAAAAATTAATAGATTTCTTTTCCCCGAGCGCTCTCCAAAGTTCTTCGGTAATGTGCGGAGCAAAAGGATGAAGAATCTGCAAGAATTTTTTATAATCCTCTATTACCACATCACTTTTTTCCATTTCATTTAATAAAACCATCATGCTGGAAATGGCGGTATTGAATCGCATGGCTTCTATGTCGAGAGTTACTTTTTTAATTGTTTTATGCAGAAGCTTTTGCGTAGCAAATGCAGAAAAATTCGGAGCAGTGTGGGTCCCACTCGGTACTCCGAGAAGGGTAAAGCTGGCTGAATTTTTTTGCATTCGCGTAGCAATCTTCCAAATCCTTTCCAGAAATCGCCGCGGCCCCACCATGCTGTCAGTATTCCAAGAAACCGACTGGTCAAATGGACCCATGAACATCTCATACATGCGAAGAGTGTCTGCGCCGTAAGTTTTTACGAGGTCATCGGGATTTACAGTATTGCCTTTTGATTTTGACATTTTTTCTCCCTGTTCGGCAAGAATCATGCCTTGCGAAGTGCGTTTGGCATATGGTTCGCTGGTCGGAACGAGCTCAAGATCATATAAAAATTTATGCCAGAATCGCGAATACAACAAGTGAAGAGTGGTGTGCTCCATTCCCCCGTTATACCAATCCACCCCATTCTTCATGAAATACCCCAGATTCTTTTTTGATGCAAATTCTTTATTGTTTTTCGGGTCAGTATAACGAAGATAATACCAAGAGCTCCCTGCCCAGTTCGGCATGGTATCTGTCTCTCTTGTTGCGGGTCCTTTGCATTTAGGACATTTCACGTTAACCCACGACTTCATATCAGCAAGCGGGCTTTCTCCGTTGTCTGTAGGTTTATATTTTGCAACCTTTGGAAGCAGAACCGGCAAATCTTTCTCCGGTACTGGTACCCATCCACATTTACCGCAATTTATAAGAGGTATAGGCTCTCCCCAGTATCTCTGTCTAGAGAATACCCAGTCCCTGAGTTTGTATTGGGTGATTTTTTTACCCCACTGACTCCAATTTTCATATCCCGCTTTTTTATAATCTTTTACAATCGATAAATTAAATTTTTTAGCAAACTCTTCATCACGAGTGTCATCCGCTGGCACTCCCATGATGGCGCCTGTGCCCACATTGCCCAAAACATAGTTAACAATCCAAATAGGCACTTTTTCATTATTTGCGGGATTGATCGCAAGAAGACCAGAAGAAATTCCAGTCTTTTCCTTCTCTTCAAAATTATCTTCTTTTTCTTCGGTTAAAGTTTTCTCTATATATGAATTAATTTCCGAACTGACTTTCCAACCTTCTTTTATCCAATTTTTAGCCATTTGAGCAGATATAGCAATGAAAGTAACCCCAAAAATAGTATCCGGACGCGTAGTAAAAACTTTCACAAAAAAATCAGAACTGCTTTGAATTTTTTGTCCCCGAGGGTCCCGCTCAGTATTCTGAGAAGGGCGCAGGGGTGAAAAATTTGAAGCGGTGGAGATTTTAAATTCTATTTCTGCGCCTTCAGATCTGCCAATCCAATTCCTCTGCTGAATTTTTATCTTCTCTAGATAATCCACCGTATCAAGATCTTTATCTAAGCGGTCAGCGTATTTAGTGATCGCAAGCATCCATTGTTCTTTTTCACGTTTTTCTACGGGAGTTCCACAACGTTCACAGCAACCAGCTACTACTTCTTCATTGGCCAATCCGATTTTGTCATTTGGACACCAATTTATTTCTGTTTTTGTTTTATAAGCAAGACCTTTTTTAAAAAATTGCAAAAATATCCACTGTGTCCATTTATAGAATTTTGGGTCAGTAGTATTAACTTCTCTAGACCAATCGAAGGAAAATCCAATAGACTTTAGTTGCTTGCGAAAAGTATCAGTATTTTGTTTCGTAACTTTTATCGGATGAATGCCCGTCTTGATAGCATAGTTTTCTGTGGGCAAGCCAAATGCATCCCAGCCTATCGGAAAAAGAACATTATATCCTTCCATTCTCTTCTTGCGCGAGATTATATCCATCGCCGTATTAGAGCGAATATGGCCCACATGAAGTCCCGCCCCCGACGGATATGGAAACTCAATTAAGCTATAGTATTTAGGCTTTTTGGACTTGGAGTCAGCTTGATAGACTTTCTTTTTTTCCCATAGATTCTGCCATTTCCGCTCGATCTTCTTATGGTCGTATTCCTTCTTCATATACTTCCATAATACCTAAAATACGACCTTGTTGCAAAATATTATTGTACAGGTACGGGATATGCGGGAGGATATGGCTTAGGATAGTTATAGCTGTTTGGATTTATAGTTTCATTAAAACAATAATACCCTGCCGGATGCGTCAAATCAGAATAACCTATCGGACGAGCATATTTATTCGCAGTTTTTGCATCGGGCGATTCTTTATTGAAGGTTGCACAAAGACGATAAGTCAATTTACCGGTTTTAGTATATTGATAAGATTTCGCACCACCAGTATCGCTCACAGGAGGATAATAACTTGAACTATAAAGTTCATCAAGAGTTTCTGGTAATACGTTTTTACTTGCATAGTAATTTTGCACTCCACCCTCTATGTTCATAAGGTCATTTACTTTTTGTTCATCATACTTCAATAACTGCTGAGCGCGTGGTGAACCTAAGACTGAAAATCCCCAAAAGATAGATGCGACAATTACTAACAGTGAAGCTATTCTGTAAATATTTCTTTTTTGAGTAGTTAATTTTCCTAAAACATCAAATAAGTAATAAGAAAATATTCCGGAAGCGATGACTAGCAACACCAAAATTTTAAGAAGAAATCCTGTGGTTAATTCTTGTCCGTCAATAAAATAATAAAGTGCGGTTATTAAATCAATAGCTATAGTAAGTCCAGCGATAAATAAAGTTATGTAAGTGAGCCACCTATGAATCCCCCCATTTCTTTTTTCTGGACTGTTAATATAGTCTTTAGCTAAAAGCCACATCAAAAGTAGGTATATCGGGAAGAATATAATCATCGTGGCCACAGGCCAGCTTATGGCCTGACTGCCATAGTAATTATATCCGTTCGTAATCTGCGGGTAAGCTTTATTAATAACCGTAAACAATAGATCTACCAAGCTGACTACCGTAGCATAAAGAGCAATAATCGCACCTAAATTTATAAAAAAGTCTTTTGCACTAGTCTTTTTTGGTTGTGTTTCCATAGTAGGTATTATAGCAAAAATATCCTTATCTTTCCAAGGGGCTTCCAAATGAGTACCAAATCGCAGTATTCGCGAGCGGTATTTTCCGTTCGTTAGATTTTTCGATGATACAAAGCTCTCCAGCCTCTACATTTCCTTTAAAATTCTTCATTTTATCCTCTAGGGCATATTTTAATGAAAGTGAAGAAACATCTATAGCGTAGGAGGTGAGAATAACAAAAAGCGGGTCATGGCTAAGTATTTTACTGACTTTAGAAAGAAGCTCCGGCAACATTTCTTCTAATTTCCATGTCTCCCCTTTTGGTCCTCGGCCGAATTTAGGCGGATCCATAATAACTGCATCATATTTGTTTCCACGCTTGGCTTCCCGTTCTAAAAATTTTAAAGCATCGTCTTCTATGATACGCATAGGGGCATTCGTAAGATCTCCATTTAAATCTTGATTTTCTTTTGCCCACTTTAAGGATTGCTTGGAAGCATCAAGATGCGTCACCTCTCCACCTGCCCGCAAAGCAAAAAGACTGGCTACTCCGGTGTAACCAAATAAATTCAAAAACTTTATAGGTCTTTTAGCTTTCTTGATACTTTGTTCAATAAAATCCCACTGACTGGCTTGCTCTGGGAAAAATCCCAAATGCCGAAAAGGTGTAGGGGATGCTAAAAATTTTATGCCTTTATATTCCATTTCCCACCTCGGAACAATTTTGTTTTCAAATGTCCATCCTTTTTTCGCCCCCTGCTTTGAACTCCAGAATTTTCCATCTCGGCTTTTCCATTCTGTAACACCAGACTCCTTTGGCCAAACTGCATCCTCATAGGGACGTATGAAAAAATACTTGCCGAATCTCTCAAGCTTTTCTCCTTCACCCGTATCTATTAGCTCGTAGTCAGTTTTATCCTGAGTAGGGTCGAAGGACCAGTCTTTTGAATAAAAAATATTAATTTTGTTTTCCATATTTATACTAGAAACTCAATTCATCCCGCGCTTTGCTGGGATCTTCGAATTTCTATACTAGAAATTCTACGACATCACCGTCTTGCACTATATACTCCTTGCCTTCAGTGCGTACCCAGCCTTTTTCCCTGGCTTTCACAAAAGAACCTGCTTCTATTAATTTATCATAAGCCACTACCTCCGCTCGGATAAATTTATCTCTAAAATCAGTATGGATTGATTTGCCGGCAAAAGGCGCAGTAGCATCCCGAAGAGTAGTCCAAGCCCTCGACTCGTCTTCTCCTGTGGTAAAAAAGGTAATCAAATTTAGAAGATCGTAACTAGACTTTATAAGGTTATCTAACCCAGTCCCAAACACAGGATCTACTTCTAGATAAGGACCATTGAGTTTCGACACGAAATCTTTTTTTACATTCTCGGCTGCTTCTGAATTGTTGAGTACATACAGGGTCGGCTTTTTGATTCCAGCTTGCTCTAGCTCAAAATTTATAACTTCAATATCAAAAAGCGGATCGACTTTATCATGCACATGGATAGTATTTGGATCTTCAAAGATTCTCACTACTTCGATGATCGCATCCACTTCCCGAATATGCGAAAGGAATTTATTTCCAAGCCCAGCTCCTTCTGAGGCGCCCTTTACAAGGCCGGCAATATCTACAAATTCTACAACCGCGGGGATAGTTTTCTTTGATTTAGATATTTCTGAAAGCTTGGTCAAGCGCTCGTCCGGCACAGGCACTATGCCGACCGAGGGGTCAATCGTGCAAAATGGATAATTTTCCGCTGGCACACCTTTCTGGGTGAGCGCGTTAAAAAGCGTGGACTTGCCCACGTTCGGCAGACCGACGATGCCTATGGATAAAGACATAAGAAAAATATATCAGAATTCCGAAATAAAGCTATGCCCACTGTCTTACTTGTCCACTTCTCTTTCAATATCTTCCATTTGTTTTTTCATATACG
>JBBRSF010000011.1:0-17625 GCA_038245685.1 Minisyncoccia bacterium | reverse complement strand
GTTTCAAGAGAGACTCAAAAGAGGACAGGATATTTACACCGATGAGTTCCTCTATCCGATAATGCAGGCTTACGATTCTGTAGCCATGAACATTGATCTCGAAGTAGGAGGGAGAGATCAAATGTTTAACATGATGATGGGGAGGAAACTCATGAGGAATATATTGAAAAGGGAAAAGTTTGTTATGACCACGAAACTTCTAGAAGACAAAGAAGGTGTAAAAATTGGTAAAACAGAAGGTAACGCCATAGCCCTTGACGATGAGCCAGCCGATCTGTTTGGAAAAGTTATGGCATTCCCAGATGAACTCATCACACAATGTTTCGAGTCTTTAACTTCTATTCCAAGAGATCAAATATCCGACAAAAATCCACTACAAGATAAAAAGCGCCTTGCATTTGAAATCGTAAAAGATTTAAACAACGAAGAAAAAGCTAAAGAAGCAAAAGAACTTTGGGAAAATACCTTCCAGAAAAAAGAAATTCCGAGCGAGATGACAGAGCTAAAAGCTGATGAAGGAGAATCGCTCATGGATATCATAGTAAAGTCAAAAACCCTTGAATCAAAAAGCGAATACAGAAGACTCATCAAAGAAGGAGCAGTCACGAACCTAGAAACTGGAGAAAAAGTTTCCGATCCAGACTTTGTTCCCCGAGTGAGACAGAGTTTCAAGATAGGAAAGAAAACTTTTATTAAGATCACAAATTAAAAACACCCCGTTCGAGGTGTTTTTAATTTAAGTTACTAGTGATCCCTGTCTGGGTTTTCTTCCTCGAGTCCAAAATCATTCATGCCTTCAAGATCTTCTATCTGTGCATCATCGTCAGCGATTTTGAATCCATCTTCACCTAATAAATCCTCGTCTTCCATAGTTTTATTTTAAATTTTTCTTAAGCGACCTACTAATGACTCTTTTGTATCAAAATATGAAAGGGTTAGCAATAGTTTTTTGGATAAAAATGTGGATAACTCCCAAATTTTAATAAGCGTAGCGAAATAAAATTTGAGGATCCCGCAACGCGGGATGTTTCTAATACTTCAGATGTGCAAAAGTGGCAAAAGCAGTGAGCGCGATAGCTATCGCATCGAGCTCATCATCAGACTTTTTAGAATTATCTATTTCTACAAGCATTTTTACCATCTTGTTTATATGAGTCTTGTCGGACTTACCATATCCAGTGGTTGCCATTTTTATTTGTGGGGGAGAAACTTCAAATATTTTAAGTCCTGCGCAAGCTGCTTCATATATTACTACTCCTCGTGCTTCGGCGACATGCATGACGGTCTTGTGGTTTGTGGTGAGAAATAAAGTTTCTATAGATAGAACATCGGGCTTGTATTGTTTAATTATTTTTTTGACTTCTCCTCCTATCATTATAAGTCTTTCCTCAAATGGGAGCTTTGCAGGAGTTTTAAAACATTCAGAAAACAGGACTTTTTCTTTTTTATCTCCTTTATTTTTCTCAAGTATTGCTACTCCGAGACGTTCATACCCAGGATCTATTCCTAAAATTCTCATATATATGTGAAGTTTACCACTTTCATTTTTAAATGAAATGCTTTGGGGATAAATACGGCTTAGCACTTGAGGTACAAAAAGGAGAAATACCATGAGCACCCACACGTCGAGTGATGCAACACATGCAGAAGAGAAGGCATCTGAAGCACGAACGGAGGCAGCCAAAGTATCGGACAAGGCTGCGGACAAAGCAGAAGATGCAGCCGAGGAGTCTCGAAGCGAAGCCGATGACGCAGCCGAAGTTGCAAATGAGTAGCTCTGTTTTGAATCAGTGAGAGGTCGCTACGGCGACAGGGAGACTCAGATGTTTGAGTCTCCCTTTTTTAATTTTTACAAAAGTTTTTCCTGAATTTCTTTGAGATTAAAGCCTAGATGCTCGTAAGCTTTCTTTGTGGCGATACGTCCGCGGGCAGTGCGCTCGAGGAGCCCGAGCTGTATTAGGTAAGGTTCTACTACTTCTTCTACCGTTGCTTCTTCCTCTGACATTGCGGCTGCAATAGTTTTAAGTCCTACGGGCCCGCCGTTAAATTTCTCGATAAGAATTTCCAAGAATTTTCTATCAGAAGAGTTTAGTCCTATTTCATCTATCGCAAGCATGTTGAGCGCATCTCGCACAGTCTTTTGATCTAAATCTTTTTTGTGCACCTGAGCAAAGTCACGACAACGCTTCAAGAAATAATTTGCTGTTCGCGGAGTGAAGCGACTTCGCATAGCTATTTCTTTTAAAGCATTTTCGTCTAACTTTATATTTAAAATTTTACTTGACCTATCAATTATTTTTGCAATTTCTTCGTTCGAATAAAATTCCAAACGAAACACTCCACCAGAGAATCTAGAACGAAGAGGGGAGGAAACAAGGGCCACTCGGGTAGTCGCTGCGATGAGGGTGAAGGGTGGTAGGTCGAGCTGGATAGTGCGCGCGGATGGACCCTTTCCTATTATTATGTCTAGCACTCCCGACTCCATGGCAGGGTAGAGTATTTCTTCCACCATTTTATTCAAGCGGTGTATCTCGTCTATGAAAAGAATATCCCCGGGCGCAAGGTTCGTAAGTATAGAGGCAAGGTCGCCCACTTTCTCTATAGCTGGTCCAGAAGTTATTTTCATCTGTCTACCAGTCTCTTTAGCTATCAAGTGAGCAAAAGTTGTCTTTCCGAGCCCTGGTGGGCCGTAAAAGAGTATATGTTCAGGTATATGGCCACGTTCTTCAGCTGCTTTTAGGAGTATTTTAACATTGTCTTTTATGTGTTTTTGACCAATATAGTCGTCAAAGCGATGGGGACGTAAAGTCTGGTCAAGGAAAGATTCTTCCGTACTTGTTTCTTTCGCGCTTGAAT
This sequence comes from Minisyncoccia bacterium, assembly GCA_038245685.1. Classification (GTDB taxonomy): domain Bacteria; phylum Patescibacteriota; class Minisyncoccia; order Phycocordibacterales; family UBA9973; genus UBA9973. The sequence goes on along the minus strand of JBBRSF010000011.1, from coordinate 14,769 downwards.
CCACGTCTATTTCTTGACTATCTTTTGTTGTTTTGCTTGACATTATATGTACTTTATGCTATATTGTATTTGTAAGAGATTTATCAACATGGTATCAACAGAGCTATCAACATTATAGCACTTGTTCTTATTACCATATAGTATAATTGACAAAGAGAAGAGAGTAGGTTCATTTGAAAATATATTTGAGGTAATGCGAAGAAGGCATTAATCTCTAAGCAATCAGCCACAGGTTATACGAATTTGCATAGGACGTTTTGGCACTTTTATTAGTTCGCTGGGGCCATCCTATAATACTTTGTTACTTTTGGGGCCTAGCTCCGAAAGGATTGTTTAGAGATTAGTGCTTTTTTTATTTCTATTCTTCATTTAAGTCAACGACACTTTGTACTTCTTCGTATGAAGTTATTCCTTTTAGCATTTTTACAAAGCCGTCTTGGCGCATGGAGAGTATCCCTTGTGCACTGGCGACTTTTTTTATTTCTCGTTCGCTTGGATTCTCCGGCATTATTTTTTCTATGGATTCGTCGGTAAGAATTGCCTCGAAAATTCCTATTCTTCCTTTGTAGCCTGTCATGTTGCATTTATCGCATCCAGCCGAAGCAAACAATTTAAAAGGAGAGCCCTCTATTATTCCATAACTCGCGATGTTTTTTCCTTCGGCTTTCATTCCCTCGACTATTTTAGCTAGGGTTTCTGCTTCATGAGGAGTTAAAGGTTTTTCTTTTTTACAGAACTCGCAAAGTTTTCTTACCAAGCGTTGCGCCAGAGACACAGACAGAGCAGACACAAGTATTTTCGGATTTACACCCAAGTCTATCAAACGAGGAATCACCCCCGCAGCATTATTAGTATGAAGAGTAGAGAACACCATGTGTCCAGTAAGGGCTGACTGCACGGCTATTTCTGCGGTGTCGCCGTCACGGATTTCACCCACCATGATTACGTCCGGATCTTGACGTAGTGCCGATCGAAGGCCTTCGGGGAAAGTATAACCTCGTTCGAGGTTTATCTGTGTTTGGGTTATGCCAGTCAGATGGTATTCGACTGGGTCTTCGATGGTTATAATATTTATTTCTGGAGAATAAATTTTACGCAAAAAGGCGTAAAGAGTAGTAGTTTTACCCGAGCCAGTAGGACCTGTCACCAGTATAAGTCCGTTTGGTTTTACAATTTCTTGTTTTATTATTCCAAAAAGATAATCCTCGATGCCGAGCTCTTCGAGTTCGACGAGCAGAGACTTTGGGTCGAGGATACGCATGACGATAGACTCACCATATGATCCAGGGATGAGGGAGCTTCGTATGCTTATCTCTTCGGAATCTTCCATGATATTAAAACGTCCATCTTGCGCGATGGTCGAAGTAAGTTTCATGCCGGAAAGGAGTTTTATGCGAGAATTTAAAAGTTTGTATACGTCGAGGCCGAAAAAGTTTACATCTTGTAGTACGCCGTCGAGTCGCAGGCGAAGTCGCCCTCGTTCTTTTTCTGGTTCGATGTGTATGTCGGAGGCTTTGATGGCGATAGCTCCTGCGAGGATGATTTCTAGCAGGCGAGAGATCTTGTGAATCTTGTTTCCTTCGAGAGCTTCTGTCACCATCTTTTGAATATCTTGTATTTTATCGATTTTCTGGGCAGTTTCACGGAGAATTTCTCCGGAAATTTCCAGTCCCCCTATGGTGGAGCTCTCGGCCATAGATATCTCTTTATATCTGTCCCACACTTTATTCATGCTTGCAGTAGATGCCATGTAGAAAACGGGGATCATGTTCTTCCTCTCCATATCTTCTTTTAGTTTGGCCATGAGTTCTTCCGAAGGAGTGTGGAGGGCGATGAAGATATTTTTTCCGAAAAGTTTAAAAGGCGCGACATTCATTTCTCTTGCATCTTTTTCTGATATAGCCCGAAGAGACTCATTGTCTATGCCTAAACGATAAAGGTCGATATAAGGGAGACCGTATTTAGATTGAGCTAAAGTGGCTACAACTTCTTCTTCTTCTTGTTTGCGCAAGTCCGCGAGTTGCTTGTTTTGTTTTTCCTCGTCGAATAAAGCCATGGTTATATGTTAACATAAAGTATGCCAAAGAAGATAACAAAAATATCAAAAAGTCCTGCGGAAACGACCGATATAGCGAAAGAATTCCTCTCTGATATATTAAAGATGAAAAAGGGGAAAGGGGCACTTGTCGTAGGCCTCTCGGGTGAGCTCGGAGCAGGCAAAACAGCTTTCACCCAAGCCATCGCGCGCGAACTCGGCATAAAAAATAAAGTTATCAGTCCTACATTTGTCATCATGAAAAGGTACCCACTTTCCAAAAAAAGTAAGTTTAATTTTTTTTTCCACCTGGATGCTTATCGCCTCAAAAACGAAAAGGAACTTCTTGTCCTTGGCTGGGAAGAGTTAATAAGCGACGAAAACAATATGATTTTCATCGAATGGCCAGAAAACGTATTGAAGGCAATGCCTAAGAATACTAAATATTTAGGAATAGCTCATACAAAAGAAGGAAATAGGCAATTTAAAATAAGTAAAATTAAATAGCACCTCCGTGTTATAATTGTCATTATATATGGCAAAAGGAGCTAAAACACTAGTCTTGCTGGACTCGCATGCGATCATTCATCGCGCTTATCATGCGTTGCCCGAGTTCCTTTCCTCCTCTCGTGAGCCTACGGGTGCCCTCTATGGACTCTCTACTATGCTAATGAAGATAGCGACTGATTTGAAGCCCGACTACATCGTCGCCTGTTATGACCTTCCTCAGAAAACATTTCGGCACGAGGCTTATGATGCATACAAGGCTGGACGCGCGAAGACGGATGACGCGCTGGTTTCGCAACTTAAAAGTTCGCGAGAAATTTTCCAAGCTTTCAACATCCCTATCTACGATGCTCCAGGATTTGAAGCGGACGATGTGCTCGGAACTATTGTAGAGAAGTTTAAAAAAGATAAAAAAATAAACATCGTCATTGCATCAGGGGATATGGATACAATGCAACTAGTGGACGACAAGAAAGTGCAAGTATATACACTGAAAAAGGGAATCAACGACACTATTCTTTATAATGAAGAAACAGTGGTAGAGCGTTTCGGATTTGTTCCTAAACTTTTACCGGACTATAAGGGTCTACGTGGAGATCCGTCCGACAACATCATAGGCATCAAAGGTATCGGTGAGAAAACTGCTGAAATTTTGATAAGTAAATTTGGCACCATTGAAGAAATATATAAAAAATTAAAGAAAGACCTGCCTGCGCAGGCAGGCGAGAAAGTATTTAGAGATGCAGGTATAAGCCCTCGTATGATAGAGCTTTTAAAAGCAAACGAAGAAGAAGCTCTTTTTTCTAAAACACTTGCGACCATCAGGCGCGATGCGCCCGTTGATTTCAAGCTACCAGAGCAAACTTTTTGGGAAGGAGCAGATCTAAAAAAGATAGAGCAAGTTTTTATAAAATACGAATTTCGCAGTTTGTTTACAAGACTAAAAACTTTTTTTGCGAACGCGCAGGGGAGTGCGGCAGGATCTAAGAGCTCAGAGATTCCTGCTCTCCGTCGTTCGCCCTCTATCCTGGAAAGACAAAAACCGATGGGCAGCAGCGAATACTCCTCCGAGCAGGAATCTCTTTCCGGTAACATTGATCCGCAAAAACTCCAAGAAGCTTCTATCGCGATATGGCTTATAAATTCTGACCTCTCATATCCCGGACTTGAAGATATTTTAAATTTTTCTCATACAGAGTCGTTTGACGTAGCATATGAATATATTTTTAAAAAGTTAAAAGAAAAAAACTTAGAGAAAGTTTACGATGAAGTAGAGAAGCCCATCATCCCAGTCGTCGAAGAGATGTCCAAGCATGGCATACTCATAGACAAGAAATATTTTGAGAATCTTTCCACGGAATATCACAAAGAGTTAGATAGGCTTACGAAGAAGATATATGAGATGGCCGGAACAGAGTTCAATATAAATTCCCCGAAACAATTAGGTGAAGTGCTTTTTGGAAAAATGGGAATCAAATCTAAAAAGAAAAGTGCTGGAGGAGCTCTTTCTACAAAAGTTTCTGTGCTTGAAGAACTCGAAGAAGACAATCCGATCATTCGCGAGATCATGAGCTATCGCGAACTCCAAAAACTTCTCTCTACTTATGTGGATGTGATCCCCCAAATGGCAGGCGAGGACGGCAGGCTCCACTCTAGATTTATCCAGAATGGCACGACTACAGGCAGGTTTGCTTCTCTTGATCCAAATCTGCAGAATCTCCCTATCAAGACTGAGCTAGGCAAGAGGATAAGGAAAGGTTTTGTGGCCCCAAAAGGCTATAAACTCATGGCCTTTGACTATAGTCAGATCGAGCTCCGCGTAGCGGCGATGCTCTCTGGCGACCGAAATATGACGCAAATCTTTAAGGACAGAAAGGACGTGCACTCTGGTGTGGCTTCTTTTGTCTTTGGCGTGCCTATCGATAAAGTAGATAGCGAGATGCGAAGGAAAGCCAAGGTGATAAACTTCGGGATTATTTACGGCATGGGAGTTTCAGCGCTTCGCAAGAACCTCGGGGGCACCCGTGAAGAAGCGCAGAAATTCTACAATAATTATTTTCATCAGTTCGCGGGTGTTCGTGACTATCTAGAATCAGTAAAAGTTTTTGCAATGAAGAATACGTATACAGAAACTCTTTTTGGTAGAAAAAGATATTTCCCCAATATAAATTCTCGCATCCCATTTTTGAAAAGCATGGCAGAGCGGACGGCCACCAACGCATCGATCCAAGGAACTGCGGCAGACGTCATCAAGCTTGCTATACGATATGCGCACGAAGATTTGAAAAAGGCTGACCTTCTCGACAAGGCTCACCTGGTTCTTCAGATTCACGACGAACTAGTCTATGAAGTGAAAGAGGATGCAATCAAAGAAACAGAGAAAGTAGTGACCAAAGCCATGGAAGACGCCCTGTCTCGCTCTTACCTCAAATACAAAACGGATATTCCTCTTGAAGTTCACTCCGGATATGGTGATAATTTCGGGGAAGTGAAGTAAGAAAGTGAAGTAATTATAAAATAGCCATTTTGTGATAATATAAAGTAATATGGCAGACTTGGATAACCCAAAGAATAAGGTAAAAAGTGTGCATCACATTCTCGTGCATTCGTACGGTATGTATTTTGCTCTTTTTCTTATAGGCGTGGCGCTAGACATCGCCTTGAAACTCAAGATATTTGCGACTTCGGTGATGGTGCCAACGGGGCTAGGACTCCTCTCCCTGGCTACTCTTATCATCTTCTGGGCGCAGAAGACTTCGAGAAATTTAAACAAAGAGAACATAACTAAAGAAACTTTCTGCAAAGGGCCGTATTGCTACGTACGCAGTCCTACCCACTGGGGGCTTTTCCTCTTGATGCTCGGGTTTGGAGTTATCGCAAATGCAATCTTCGTTATACTTACGACCCTCATTTCTTTCCTAGTGTCTCGTTTTGTTTTCTTAAATCAAGAAGAAATAATCCTTGAGAAGAAATACGGCGAGCCCTATCTCGAATACAAGAAACAAGTTAAGCTTTAAAATATGATCTATTTATTTGCTGGAGACGATGCAAAGACCAAGCGGGGAGTATATGAGAAGTTCATAAAAGACTTGCCCACTGGGACCGAAGTGCTTTCAATAAGCCGGAACGGCTTTGACCGGATGCAGATCGAGAGTCTATACTCTGGCTCGGGGCTTTTCTTTGCAAAGTCCGCTATAACCTTTGAGAATATTTTAGAGAGTGAAGAAACTAGGGAATTTATCTTAGAGAAATTGCCTTTGATCGCAGAATCCGCCAACGACTTTATTTTCCTTGAAGGCAAACTATTGAAGCCCATGCTGGACGCATTCAAGAAAGCTCGAGCAGAAATAAATGTGTTTGAGTTACCTAAAGAGAAGAAAGAAAGATTTGATAATTTTCTGATTGCAAATTCATTTGGAGCTAAAGACAAATTAAATACTTGGATATATTTCCGACAGGCGATGGACCGGGGAGTGGCGATGGAAGAAATCTCTGGTGTCCTTTTCTGGAAAATAAAAGACATGCTTTTAAAGCGAAGCTATGGAAACTTCAAAGAAGAAGAACTAAAGAGCGTTCTCGGCAAACTTTCTTATCTTCTGCCTGAAGCACGCCAGAGTGGCACGGATGCAGAATCTGTCTTCGAGCAGTTTCTATTAGAAGCGTTCTAGTTCGGCATAGAGCTATGGATTTTGTTGTCGAGATTATTTTCTTCCAGTAGTTTTTCCATTTTTGAAATTAAGTCATCTACTCTTTCAGTAGCTCCCTTTTCAAACTCCGTGTCTTCATAGTCCTTGGGGCGAGAGGGTGAATAGGTCTTGTCTGAAGGAACATTGGAAAATTGCATCAATTCATTAAGTGTAAAAAGAATTTCATCATACGAATGCTTTTCTTCCTTCATTTTCTTAATATATCCTACAATATAAGACTTGGTTTCGCTTGATAGGTTTCCATAGGTTTCTAAAAGTTTCTCCACTTCAGTATCTTGCTGGTCTTTTTCCGCTTCCACTTTTAACGGAGGAATTATTTCTACAGGTATTTTTTCTCGTTTCATTAGTTTATTCTCGGAAGGTAAGCCCGCGGCCATAAGTTTCTCTTCCCACTCATTTTTCAAATTTGAATCCAAGTTCTCATTCATATTATAGTTAATTATGACCATATTTAAAGTAAAAGCAAATAAACTTCTGCTTGATTTTTAGCATTATTTCCTATATATTCAACAAACGCGCCCATAGCTCAGCTGGTAGAGCAGATCCCTTTTAAGGATAAGGTCGTTGGTTCGATTCCAACTGGGCGCACAGCGTTAAGAAAAATCTGCACTACTGCAGATTTTTTAGCTGTGCGAGCCGGAGCTATGTTTTTCTAGCATGAAAAACAAGCGAGGCAGGGTCGTGGAAATTTTGTTTTGACGAAAACAAAATTATCCCTGACCACCTTGGTGCGCGCCCTATCCCTGATGACAATTGTACAAAGGTCTGGATTTCTAATACAATAATAAACATGAGTCATGAAAGCCTCGGCTATAACGATGAAAGCATTCCGCTCAAAGAACGGAACCTTCTTCAATATTTTATAGGCAAAAAGAAGTTTCCAGAGAGGCCAACCAGTGAATCAGAAAAAGATTGGAACGCAAGAATCGAAGAGTGGTTCACTTTAAATGCAAAAACTATCAGCGAGATTATCGACAATCCTAATAACAAAATTATTAGAGATTTAACCATGGCGGGAAAATATAAAGAAGCATCTGATCTAGTTCTCGTGATGATAGGTGAAAACGAAGAAGGCCGACACGCAATCGCTGCTTAGTATTGAAAAAAATAGTAGATAAAGATAGATGGAAAAGACAGGATAGTGCATTTTCGAGATGATTTGCTCGAATTTTAAACCTTGTTGACAATTAAAAGATAATTTTATATAACTCTCATGGGGGAGTTCTTCAGGTAGACGGATCAAGCGAAGCCAGCCTTAGGGGGCTCACAAAGACCCACTAGACATCACAGCGATCCTTCCAAAGGATTCGCACAAGATAGTCAACCAAAGGTTGTGTCCTAGCCCGGGCGAAAGAGAACTCCTCCTCTCTTTATATATCCACCCAGCATCGCTCACGCGGTGCTTTTCTTTTGCCTTTTTCTTCTTTTGAAAAAGTTGATATAATAGCGATATGAAAAAACAAGCAATATATTTAATTTTAATAATCTTCGCAGTAATAGTTGTGGGTTATCTATCTACCACCACCTTGCCGGGTATAGGGCAAAAAGCCTGTACGATGGAAGCAAAAGTTTGTCCAGATGGGAGTACAGTAGGCAGGAGTGGTCCGAATTGTGAATTTGCTGCATGTCCGCCTGCTCCGATGATGGATGAAGCGACCGCAGTAAAAAAATATCTTACTGACAATATAGCGACCGTTGCCCCAAACAAACCAGTCTTAGGGGGAAGCTGGTACGTAGTAAATATGACAGTGAGCGAAGACACTAACATTGGCACAGTTGTATATGAAGATGGGCACATTCAAAGTACAGCTCAGTTTACTTATAGCTTTAATCCTGCGACGAACGCGGTTACGATAGACAAGATCCAAGTAAACGAAGTTCCTCCAAAACCGGAAGAAAAAGCAAGCGCGAAGATAAACCAAACTATCCTAGTAAATGGCATATACATCACTCCACTTAAAGTCCTCGAGGACAGCCGATGTGCAGTAGACGTACAGTGTATCTGGGCAGGCAGAGTGACGGTGAATACAAAGCTTGAGAATCGAGCCACTCACGAAGTAAAAGAAATAGTTTTCACTGCCGGTCCACTAAATACGGCTTTCAGTAACAAAAACATAACGCTGGTTACCGTACAACCCGAAAAGAATTCCAAAACATCGATAACACCTGCGCAGTATGTGTTTACTTATTCTGTGAAATAAAAATTATAATAGACGTGATATAATACATAGGTAAGAATTATTAATTAATTCAGAAGCGTCGCGTTTCAATGGACAATTACGCGACGTGATTCTGCAGAATCATAAATATGGCAAAAGGAATGGGTGCTCGTAAAGAAAAAAAGAAACCAAAGAAGGCAAAGAAATAGTCTTTTCAAAAACAATCCAACAATCCCTAGGGGTTGTTTTTGTTTTGCGATGTTATCTCGATTTTGCTATGGTTAAATCGGTGCCTGCTAGAAAAACAAAATCAATACGAATCAAAATGAATAATCCACATGAGAGAAGAAAAAATATTTAAATTACATAATCCTTTCGAGCCTGCTGGTGATCAGCCTAAGGCTATTGCCAAGCTGGTAGAAGGCCTGAAGAAGGGAATGCAAAAGCAGACACTCTTAGGGGCCACAGGCACAGGCAAGACTTTTACGATGGCAAACGTGATAGCAGAGTATAACAAGCCCACACTTGTGATCGCTCACAACAAGACGCTCGCCGCCCAGCTAGCGCAAGAGTTCCGCTTATTCTTTCCAGACTCTGCGGTGCACTACTTCGTCTCTTACTATGATTACTATCAGCCGGAAGCTTACATGCCGGCATCTGATACTTATATAGAAAAAGATGCTTCGATAAACAAAGAGATAGATATGCTTCGCCACGCTTCAACCCAATCCCTTTTGACTAGGCCGGATGTTATCATCGTCGCCTCGGTCTCTTGCATCTACGGACTCGGTTCTCCAGAAGAATATGAAAAGACAAATCTTAAACTGGAAGAGGGAATGAAGTTAGATCGTTTAAGTTTAATGAAAAGACTGATTGAAATCCATTTTGAACGCACCAATGCGGATTTAACTCCTGGAACGTTTCGCTCCATCGGAGTACGAGTAGAATTTATGCCAGTATCCGAAACGGTAATGTATCAGATTGAATTTGGTAGCTCTTCTTTGGGGGGAGTTATTTCCAAAATAACAAAGGTTGATCCAGTTTCTGCACGAATCCTTTCAGAAGAAAAAAACATATTTATTTTTCCAGCTAAGCATTTTATAACCGAAGATGTAAAAAAGAAACGAGCTCTGATAGAAATTAAAAAAGAGCTGAATGCTCAGCTGAAAAAATTTGAAAAAGAAGGCAAACTCCTTGAAGCAGAAAGAATCAAGCGGAGGACGAATTACGACTTGGCCATGATAAAGGAGATAGGGTATTGCAATGGTATAGAAAATTATTCTCGCCATTTGTCCGGCAAAAAAGAAGGAGAACCGCCGGAAACCCTATTGTCATATTTTCCGCATACTAAAAGTCGGGAACATACTCGCCGTCGTTCGCATTCCGTCTTGGAAGGGCAAGATAGTTCTGTTCGTAGCAAAGATTCCTACGAGTATATTCCGGATTTTCTTACTATTATTGACGAATCCCACGTGACGCTTCCTCAACTCCGTGGTATGTATGCCGGAGATGCTTCTCGCAAAAATACCCTTGTAGAATACGGATTTCGCTTGCCTTCGGCCAAAGACAATCGTCCACTTAAATATCCTGAATTTGAAGAAAGAATAGGGCAAGTGGTTTATACCAGCGCCACGCCGTCCGAAATAGAAAAAAGTGAAAGTGCGCAAATTGTCGAGCAGATTATTCGCCCAACCGGGCTGGTAGACCCAGAAACAATAGTCCGTCCTATATCCGAAAAAGGTAGCTATAAAGGCCAAATTGCAGACTTTATAGAAGAAACCGAAAAAACTATCTCGCGAGGGTTCCGTGTCTTAGCTACAACTCTTACCAAAAAAATGGCTGAAGACCTAACCCTTTATCTAAAAAACCTGCCTGCCGGCAGGCAGGTAAAATCAGAATACCTGCATAGTGACGTGAAGACAATGGACCGCATAAAAATATTGACTCAGTTTCGCAAAGGAGAGTTTGATGTTTTAGTTGGAGTAAACTTACTTCGAGAAGGGCTAGATCTTCCTGAAGTAGCCTTAATTGGTATTCTTGATGCTGATAAAGCAGGATTCTTAAGATCAGAAACTTCTTTGATTCAAACTATCGGTCGCGCGGCAAGAAACAGCGAAGGTAAAGTAATCCTATATGCGGACATTATGACCGATGCGATGGATTATGCTCTCAAGGAAACAAAACGTCGTCGAGAGATTCAGGTTGTGTACAACAAAGCACATGGGATTACCCCTAAAACCATTATGAAAAAAATTCACGACATCACCGAGGCGATGGAAAGTGAACATGGCAAGGCCGTAAATGCGGAACTCGATCTCGATCTAGAAGTTTTTAAGCGAGCTTACGCTAAAGAATTAAAAACTGGAAAGAATACCACCGTTAGCAAGAAAGATGGAGTCACGAATGTGAAGCTCTCTATGTCGGATGAAGAGAGGAGCAATCTAGTATATGAAAAAATAATAAAACTTAAAGAGAAAGAGATGAATAAAGCCGTCAAAGAACTCGACTTCGAAACTGCTGCAATATTAAGAGATGAAATAGGGGTGCTCAAAGATCGAGTCGAGAAAAAAGAATAATTTCTCTTTTTAGAATTTCCTGCTATAATATTTTCAGTTTAATAATGGTATAGATACTAACCCCCTACGAGTTCGGCGGGGTCTGGTTTCGTTAATAATATGAAAAATCATACAAATATAGACAAAATAGTAGTTAAAGGGGCGAGAACCCATAACTTGAAAGACATAAATGTGGAAATGCCTAGGAATAAGATGGTGGTGATTACTGGCGTGTCCGGGTCAGGAAAGTCATCTCTGGCCTTCGATACGATATTTGCAGAAGGGCAGAGGCGTTATGTGGAGTCACTTTCTTCATATGCTCGTCAATTTTTAAACCAAATGCCAAAACCGGACGTTGACGAGATTACTGGTCTCTCTCCTGCGATTTCCATCGATCAAAAGTCCCGCTCGAACAATCCTCGTTCGACGGTGGCGACCATTACTGAAATTTATGATTACTTACGTGTCATGTATGCGAGGATAGGACATCCGCATTGTCCGACGTGTGGCGAAGAAATCAAAAAACTTTCAAATGAAGAAATACTGAATTTCGTTCTCGAAAAGATAAGCGCTCTCGGTAAAGCAAAAAAGAAAAATAAATCGGTGATGGGAGTAGAGTGGGATGAAACAGAAATAAGTATTTTTTCTCCAGTGGTTCGTGGAAGGAAAGGTGAATATTATCAACTTCTCTATGACTTACTCGGAAAAGGGTTCGCAGAGATTCGTCTTGATGGGATCATGAAGAAACTGCGGGAGCAAATTACTCTTTCTAAGAACAAAGCCCACAATATAGACATTTTAGTAGATCATTTTGCGGTTCATGAGTTTAAAGATAACAAAGACGGGAGCCGAATGCGACTTTCTGAAGCTCTGGAGCGAGCGCTTCTCGAATCTGATGGTCTGGTGGCGATTAAAATTGGCGAAGATGAGTTTATTATGTCCTCAAAGTTCGCTTGCAAAAATGACGGGTTTTCTTTTCCCGAAGTTGAACCGAGGCTCTTTTCTTTCAATTCTCCATATGGAGCCTGTTCGACTTGTAATGGTCTCGGATCAAAATACTTCATGGGCAACGAACCCTGCGACGATTGTCATGGAGCGCGTTTACGCGTAGAAGCACTAAATGTTTTTTTAACTGATAAAAATAAAAAAGTAAATATTTTAGAACTTTCTTCACTGACGATAAAAGATGCGCATGATTTCTTCAAGAATTTAAAACTTTCTGACCAAGAAAAAGAAATATCTGTGCCTGTGGTGAGGGAGATAGAAGCACGACTTCAATTCATGCTCGACGTGGGTCTCGACTATCTCCAGCTTTCAAGAAAGGCGAATACTTTATCTGGAGGTGAAGCACAACGCATCCGCTTGGCTTCACAACTGGGCTCTCGGCTCGTAGGAGCCCTCTACGTGCTCGACGAGCCGACTATAGGCTTGCATCAGAGAGACAATGACAGGCTCATAAAAACCCTTGAAAACCTTAGAGATTTGGGTAATACCATACTTATCGTGGAACACGACGAAGACACTATCTATGCATCTGACTATATAGTGGATATAGGACCAAAAGCCGGAGTGCACGGAGGTAAGGTAATCGTGTCGGGATATCTGGAAGATTTACTTACTGCCAAAAAGAATACAAGCAACTCAAGAACCTTGGCATACTTGCGCGATGAAGTGAGGATAGAAGTTCCAGAAAAGCGTCGTCTTGGAAAAGGGGCTCTTCGTATAGCCGGAGGAAAAGTTTTTAATATAAATAATATGAATGTAGAAGTGCCTCTTGGAGTAATGACTTCTATTACTGGCGTATCGGGTTCTGGAAAAAGTTCTTTCATGTATGAGATACTTTATAAAAACTTGCAGGGAAGATACGAACGCAAATATAGAACTGCGCAAGTATTTAACGCCTCGTCTTTTACTGGTACAGAATACCTTTCTCGTGCAATTTTAATTGATCAGTCTCCGATCGGCAGAACCCCGCGATCGAACTTGGCTACTTATACAGGAGCATTTACTCATATTAGAGATCTTTTTGCCACTACCGAAGAAGCCCGCTTGCGAGGATGGAAAGCGAATAGATTTTCTTTTAATGTGAAAGGTGGACGTTGTGAGGCTTGCGAAGGAAACGGAGAAATCGCAGTGGAGATGCACTTTTTGCCGACGGTGTATGTGACTTGTGATGTTTGTAATGGAAAAAGATTTGATAAAGAAACCCTCACGGTAAGATACAAAAAGAAAAATATTTATGAAGTTTTGAAAATGACGGTGGAGGAAGGACTTACTTTTTTTAAAGATATCCCAGCGGTTTCCGATAGGCTTGAAACTTTGATGGATGTAGGGCTCGGATATCTAGAACTCGGGCAGTCAGCGACGACGCTCTCAGGAGGGGAAGCTCAGCGTGTCAAAATCTCGAGTGAACTTTATCGACCGCACCTAGAAAAGACTATCTACCTACTCGACGAACCGACCGTAGGGCTACACTATGACGACGTGCAGAAACTACTCGAAGTCTTAAATAAGCTTGTATCTAAAGGGAATACTGTCGTTTTGATTGAACACAATCTGGATATTATAAAAAGTTCTGATTACATTATAGACATAGGACCCGAGGGGGGGGTAAAGGGGGGAAATATTGTAGCTAAAGGAACCCCAGAACAAGTCGCAAATAATGCAAAGAGTTATACCGGTAAGTATCTGAAGAAAGTTCTTAGGAAGTAAATTTATGAACCAAGAAAGCATAAAAAAAATAAAACTTCCTGATAAACCCGGAGTTTATTTTTTTTGGAAAGGCAAAGAAGTTTTGTATATAGGTAAAGCTACTTCGCTTCGCGATAGAACGCGAAGCTATTTTGGTAAAGATTTAATCGCCACTCGTGGTCCACTTTTAGTGGACATGGTTTTTAATGCCGATAAATTAGAATTTCAAGAAACGGACAGCGTGCTCGAAGCTCTGATTCTAGAAGCGAACTTGATCAAGAAACACCAACCTCGATATAACACCAAAGAAAAAGATAATAAAAGTTTTAATTATGTGGTTTTTACTCAGGAAAAAATGCCTAAAGTGCTTGTGGCGCGGGGGAGAGAGCTAGAAGCCCATCCTTTAAAAGGTCAAACTTTTGGGCCCTATACGAACGGATGGCAACTCCGCGAAGCTCTGCGGATATTGCGACGAATTTTTCCTTTTATTGATGCGAGCTCAAGCAAGAAACAAAATTATATGTTTTATAAACTTCTCGGGCTTACTCCGGAAATAAGTGAAGCCAACCCTGAGTACTGGCAAAATATTAAATATCTGAAACTATTTTTCCACGGAAAAAAGAAAGACATAATTCGAAATTTGAAGAAAGAAATGAAAAATCTTGCGACAAAGAAAGAATTCGAAAAAGCGGGAGAAGCCAGAAATCAAATTTTCGCGCTACAGCATATAAACGATATTGCGCTTATCAAAGAAGACAGCATTGCTTTACAGCGAGTTTCTGGGCTGGCCCGAATCGAAGCGTACGACATCGCTCATATGGGTGGTAAAAACATGACTGGAGTTATGGTGGTGGTAGAAGGGAGTGAAGCAGCTAAAAACGAATATAGAAAATTCCGTATTAGATCCCAAACCAATGCCAACGATACTGGAGCCCTGAAAGAAGTCTTGGACAGGCGGTTTAAGCATACTGAGTGGCCGTTCCCTGATATGATAGTAGTGGATGGGAGCACTGCTCAAATAAACACCGCGGAGAAGGTCTTGAAAAATTTAAATTTAAAAATTTCTATCACTGCGTTAGTCAAAGACGAAATACACAAGCCCAAAGCAATCTTAG
>JBBRSF010000010.1:0-19783 GCA_038245685.1 Minisyncoccia bacterium | reverse complement strand
TAACCATGAATAATCTTGGTATCGTTGTTAATGGTTCTAGGACAATCTCTGTAAAGGCTGATGTTCAGGCTGCTTCAACTGCTTATGACATAAAGGTTGCTCTTACTGGTTTCACAGCTGCAGGATCATCTCCTGTTACAGGCTTGAATATCATGGGTAACGATATGTTCATCGCTGGTGGCGGAAACCTTGCAACAACATCTCTTGGTGCTAACACAGTAGCTACTGCATCAGTTAACGCTGGTACAACTAGTTACACACTTTGGTCAGCTCCTCTTCAGGTAAACGTTCGAGCTATCAAGCTTATGGGTGCAAACTTCCGAGTAGTCGGATCTGCTCCAGCTTCAGCTCTTGTTAACGCAAAGCTTTACGTGGACGGAGTTTCCTCTGGTACAGTAGGAGTAAATACAGTAGCTAGCGGATCAAACTACATTACGTTTGACTTCTCCGCTTCACCGATAAATCTTACTACCGGTTCACATACTATAGATCTACGAGCAGATATCGTGGGCGGTTCTAGTTACACAGCACAGCTTTCAATTCAGAACGTTGCAGACTTGACACTATTTGATCCTCAGATAGGAGTTAACATTGCAACAGGAGGTACTATAGCAAACAATGCTGGTACTATAACCATCAATCCTGGTTCTGCTTCTGTCACTGTTGATCCTGCATTCCAGAGCCTTACAAATATCACTGGCGGCGCCACAAACACCACCATTGGTAAATTCAAGGTTCATGGATACGGTGAAGATGTAAAAGTTTCCAGCCTCTCAGTAACTCCGGTTTTGACAGGCTGTACTCCAGGTTGCGCTGGTCTTAACAATGTGACCGTTTACTTTAACGGTGCACAGGTTGGATCAAGCCAGAACTGGACTTCTGGAGCTCTTACATTCAACTTAGGTTCACAGATGATCGTCCCTGCGGGCATGGACAGCTCGATGGAGATTCGTGCAGACATTCAGACTTCTGGTAGCGTAAGCTATACAGCTGGATCTGTTTCTGCTAACTTGAATGTTGGTTCATCTAACGCACAAGGACAGAATTCACACACAACTCTTAACTTCCCATCAGGCACTGTTACTGGAACAATCCTATCTATTCAGACAGGACTTCTAGCAGTGTCTAAGAACACTGGCTACGCGAATACAAGCGCTAATCCAAATACAGCTAGTGTAAAGATTGGTTCTTACACTCTTCAAAACCAGAGTTCTTCTGAATCTGTCCGAGTCACAAGCCTTACAGTTGGATTGTTTGATGTAGCAGGCGCAGCGATGAATTCTTCATCATTTCCTGCTCTTACAAACTTCTCTAACCTAAGAACTTCTGAGACTACAGGATCAGGTGCTACTCCTATCCAGCCTTCAGCTACAAATACTTTCTCAGTTGACTTCACACTTGCACCAGGTGCAACGAAGACAGTTGATGTATTTGCAGACACAGGTGCGACAGTTAGCACATCATTCAGTACAAAACTTACTGTAACTTCTATCGGAGCATCAAGTAATGTATCTATTCTTCAGAATAGTAACGGCACAGCAGTTGTTGGCCAGACTATCTCTCTTGCAGTAGGTACTATTACTAATCCTCCAACACTTCTTTCAGCTAACTCAACTTCACAACAGTATGTTCCTTCAGCTGGAGGCACAACTGACGCTACTGTAGCAAGATTCAACCTTGCTGCTACTGGTGGTGCAGCTACAGTTTCTGAATTGAAATTCACAGTTAACAGCCAAGACGCTTCTGTCGCTGGTACTTACGCAGCTACCACTACTGGTTCAGGAAAAGTTTTCACTCCTACAACCGGTACTGATGCTAACAAGTTCGCAGTCGGAGACGTTGTTCAGATCCCTGGTGGAACTACCTCAGGTGTCGGAACAGTCACAACCGTTACAGCTAGCACTAGCGTTACACTATTCATTACTGTAGCTCCTACTGGTACAGCTCCTACAGTATTGAGACTCGTTCCTGCAACAGTTACAAATGTTAAGGTTGGTAGTGTATCAGCTCCAGTAGTTGCTGGTGTTGCATACCTAACTGGTCTTAATCTTGCAGTTCCTAACGGCGGCTCAGGATTGTCACAAGATGTGTACATTTCTTACGCTCCAGTAGGAATCAACGGTGTTCAGTCTGGTGCTACTTCACGTGTTGCTCTTGAGTATGTTAAATACACATCAGGAGGCACTACAAGCACACTATGTACTGCGGCTATCGCTACAACATGTTCTCCAGCTCTTGCTACAGCAGTTCAAGCTCCTCTTATGAAGCTTACTGGCTCACGCCCTACACTCGCTATAGCAACTTCTGGTGCAGTACTTGTGGTTGGTTCTACTGATGTTGGTTCAGTAACAGTTACAGCGAACGCAAAGGGTGACGTCACTCTTAACGCGATCCCTCTAACTCTTGCTATGACTAACGCAACCATAACTAACCCTTCTACTAACTTGGTTATTGTGAAGGATGAGAATAACAACACAGTTACTACTACAAATACGGACTTCGGTTCTACAACTGGTGGTAACTCAACTGTTACATTCACAGGTGGTTATGTTATATCAGCAGGTACTTCGAAGACATTTCACTTCTTCGTACCATTTGCTACTGTAACTAACGCCCAGGGTGCTCACACTTCTTCTGTTTCTCTAAGTCTTGGAAGCTCAGATGCATTTAGCTGGACAGACACAGCTGGAAACGCTTCTGCTTCAACAGGTACGGACGTTATAGGAAGCGCAGTGATGACAGTATCTAACAAGTTCAAAGATGGACCTGGTATTACTGTAACTCCTGGATTCTTCTACAACTACCCAACAAACGCTGTTAGCACACAAAGCTAATACGGAAGTTCGGTTAGTCTAGAAACCTAATAGCTTTTAGAGGGTGGATTCGATTAACTCACCACAAGTCGATTTATGGTGAACTCAGTTGAACCAATATCTAAAAGTAACAAAAACCACCCCTTCGGGGGTGGTTTTTGTGTTTCAGGTAGTAAAGTAATATAATATGTGTATTATAAATACTTTATTGTAGATAAAATAAATATGTCTAAAAGAAATACTTCGTTTGCAGTTCTTGTCCTAGCTGTGCTTATCATTCTAGGAGTTTGGCATTATAAACAAGCAAATCCTGCTGGCTACTCTATGGTCTATCTTTCTACTGGGGAAGTGTATGTAGGTAAATTATCCACCTTCCCTGATATGGAGCTTAAAAATGGCTATATATTGCAGGTTACCAAGGACGCTACTGATCCTACAAAGAGCAATTTCCAGTTGAATCCTATTTCGCAAGCTCTTTGGGCTCCAGAATACTTGCACATAGAAAGGAAAAACGTAGTTTTCTACGGCCCGCTTCTCTCTACAAGTAAGATCGCCACTACTATCGCTGCTCAAAGTAAATAAAAACATAAATAATTTTCTCTGACGTAAACAAAAAGCCCCCAACAAATCATCTGGGGGCTTTTTGTTTTAGTTATTAACACTTTTTGTGTTCTTATAAATATAATCATTGTATAATTAATGAGTTATGTTTTTGCCTGAACGAGTCGCATTCGTCCAGGCGATCTTCTATTGTCTATAAATGCATTATTAGGCAATCGAGGGAAAGATTATTAGCGTCTATTATTACTCTTACTAATTCCGATGAAAAATCGGAGCTCGTTGTAAATATATTTTATATCGAGAGAAAAAAATTATGATTAAAAAATTTAGTTTAGGTTTCGCTGCATTCGCTCTCGTTTTGGTAATGGGAGGAGCGCAAGCATACGCTGCGTCTACATACGCTGTGAATGCGATCACTGAAGACGGTGCTTTGACTATTACTAGTGCGGGAATTATGGCATTTGTTTCAGGTGCTAACGCAATAAACTTGGGCACTGATGCTGCTGCAAAGACTATTACCGTTGGTAACGTTACAGGCGCAACAGGAGTAGCAATCAACGTAGGTACTGGTAACTTCGTATTGAATGGAGTTGCTGGTTCTACATATGCTATAGGTGCTGCTACTACTACTGGTACTATTACTATAGGAGGTACTGCACAAACAGGTGCTTTGACTCTTGGTTCTTCTACTGGGGTGCAAGCTATTAACTTGGGTATTGGAGGCACAGGAGCAAAGACCATAGTTATTGGTGACGGTGCTTCAACAGGTGCAACTACTATCAAGGCAGGTTCAGGCGGAGTTCTCGTAAGCGCAGCTAGCACAACAATAAACGGTGCCTTCAATTATGTTGCTGACACTGGTGCTGCGGATATATACGTTGCTACTCTAGTTCCAGCTGCAACTGCATATGTTGCTGGTATGGAAGTTCATATGAAAGTCGTAAACGTTAATGCTACTACCACTCCGACCGTAAACGTAAACGGTCTTGGTGCAAAGACTATCGTAAAACGTGCTGCAACAGCTTTGGCTGCTGGCGACATGCCTGCAGGTGCAATTGCTGTAATGATTTACGACGGTACCAACTTCCAGTTGATCAATCCAGTTGTAAACTAACATTTTGTTTTCTGCCTGCGCAGGCAGGCTTAAGTATTTAATTATTAGCAAAGTACAGAGTTGTCTTCCAAGGTTTTCTTAAGGGTCGAATTCTGTATGTATAAAAATCTTAAAAAAACAAAATGATTAATAAAATAAAAATTAGTACGTTTGTAGCTGTGTTAGCTCTTGCCATGATGGCAGGACAAGCATTTGCTGCGAACCTAAACTACAGTTCTGACACCACCATCAATGTGAACAGTCGAGCATATACTATTCAAGCGGGCTCTGGCGCTACTTCCGTATCAGTAGCTGCTACCACTTTAACAGTCGCAGTTCCTTCTGGGTCTACTTTCAACCTTATCTCTAACAACAGGGATTTGTTGACGAACGACGTGGGAGTTGCCCAAAACTGTAGCGGATCACAGAACAGTGCGACTGTTACTGGTCCTCTCACTGTAGTTTTCACTCCTAGCTCTACCGCTTGTACTTTACCTTCCGGAGGAGGTGGACTTGTTTCTGGTGGTGGAGGAATTACTCCAGCTGCAGATGTAACTGCGCCTGCGAATACTTCCATCATCATCAATTCTGGTGCAGCGGTCACATCTTCTGCTTCAGTTGTCTTATCTCTAAACGCAACAGACGTGAATGCAATCCAAATGATGCTCTCAAACGATGCATCATTTGCAGGTGCAGTCTGGGAGAATTTCTCTGCATCTAAAGTTTGGATGCTTACTTCAGGAGATGGAGCAAAGACAGTTTACGTGAAGTTCAAAGATACAGCTGGAAATACTTCAGCGACTATTTCCAATACTATCACTTTGAACTCTGCTAGCACTGTACCAGCTGTCACTCTTACTATCAGTGCTGCCATTCCTGGATGCGTTGGTACTAGCGGATTCAGCACAGTTACTGGTCAGTCGTGTGCGAATAACAACTCTTATCTTTCTGTGGTAGTCACTTACAACCTCGGCTTTACGACCCTTAAATACGGTAGTAGAGGCGCGGCGGTAATGGAACTTCAGAGATTATTGAACAAGCTTCTAAATCTTGGTTTGGTAATCGATGGGAGACTTGGTCCGAAGACTATTGCTGTTATCAAGAAATGGCAAAAGGATAATGGCCTAGTAGCTGATGGTTTAGTAGGTCCTAAGACAAAGGCAGCGATGAAGTTCGAAGCGGAACGATAATCTATATTTTCGGGAAGGACAGTCCTTCCCGAAACTTAGCTTAACAAAAAGCCCGTCTAAAAGCGGGTTTTTTGTTTGCTTATTAATATGGAAGTTATGCACATTTATAAATTTTAATTCTTTTTTAATACTTATAATTATGATATAATATAATCCATTACAAGCATATAATAATAAATTTTTTTATGGATAATAATAAAAATAAGAATTTGTGGATCGGTTTGGGCGTGGTTGCAATAGTTATCATCGCTATTTTAGCTTGGTCATTTAACAAACACGACGATGCGACTGAAGGCGACAATGGAAATACTCCAGTGGTAACAGATACTAATACTCCGGAAGTTACTCCCGCTGAAGACACTAGCGCAGGTAGCGTTAATGCAGGTTCAGGAGCAGCAACTTTGAGCTATGCCAACGCACTTATTAAATATAAAAATGCTCGTCTCCAGATTGATCCAGTTTGTCAGGCTAGCCCAGACAAAATGACTTTCAAGAATGGCGCATCTCTTATGGTGGACAACCGTTCATCCAAGGATCGTGTTGTGAAAGTCGGATCTGTTTACAATATCAAGGCTTGGGGTTTCAAGATCGTAAAGCTTTCTAGCTCGACTCTCCCTACTACTTGGCTCGTCGATTGTGATAGCTCACAAAACGTGGCTACTGTAACTATCCAGAAATAAGTTAATAGTCTGGGAAGGACAGTCCTTCCCAGAAATGAACTAAGAATGAAAGTCCTTGCTAAAAGCAGGGGCTTTTGTTTTTTGAGCGTTTTGCTAAGATGTAGTCATGTGGGACCTTTTACTAAAAGTCTTTATGCTCGTCTTTATCATTCCTCTAAACATGGCTCAAGAGGGGATAAAGAAATTCAAAGTATACATGGCCAAAGACCAAAAACGCTGGCCGATGTTTTGGAACTACTTTCCGTACGCTCTTCTTGCCATACTTATCTTCCTCCTCCTCGTATTTTTGAGCGAAGGCGCTCCGCTTTCTGTTCGGCTTTAAAAGTTATCCCCCCCATTCAAGAAATAAATTTTACTTAGCGTATAATTAGGGTGGAATCAAATTCTTTGCTGCGGAGGAAGCAATGTACGAAGAATTGTTCTTTCGTTGTGAGGTATGTTCAGAAAAAGGCGTCGAAGAGGAACAGGTAACTCTGCGTGTGTTTGTGGACGAGAACGAGAGGATCTACTTTTCCGCTCAGTGCCAAAAGTGTGGAGATAAAGGTTCTCTCTGTACTTCAACAAAAGTCCTTGCTTCACGCATTCCCAAGCATTCGGCCTTAGGAAAAAAAACTCAGTTCAACATGTAGTTCCAGTCCGAAGATTTAAAAGGGGCGAAACAGCGATGTTAGCCCCTTTCCTCTTCTGGGAAGGACAGTCCTTCCCAGAACACATTGGCTTTCCTAATTTTTTTATTTTTTATATAATATATGAATATGCGTAGAAAATTTGAATTTTCTATTGGCGAATACTATCACGTTTATAATCGGGGAACCGACAAACGAAATATATTTGAAAGTTCCCATGATTATAACCGCTTTATTCTTCTCCTACATTTATGTAATAACATTGATCGCGTTGATATTGATAAGCTACTCCGGGAAGGACAGTCCTTCCCAACATTAATAAACACTGAGATTACAGACCGAATTGTAGATATTGGTGCTTATTGTCTAATGCCTAATCATTTTCATTTGTTTGTTAAAGAAAAACAAGAAAATGGAATAAGTCTTTTCATGAAAAAACTCCTTACAGCTTATTCTATGTACTTCAATAAAAAGCACTCACGCTCGGGTGGCTTGTTCGAGGGACCATTTTTAGCAAAACACGCAAATTCCGATAAATACTTAAAGTATTTAATTTCTTATATACATTTAAACCCAGTCAAAATGATTGATCCAATGTGGAAAGAAAATGGGATTTCCAGTCATGAAAATGCAAAAAAATATCTCTCGGAATATAAATATTCAAGCTATCTAGATTATATTGGAATAATTAGAGCAGAAGAAAAAATATTAAATAGAAATTCTTTTCCCGAATATTTTAATAATTTTAAAGAGTTTGAAAACTTTACCGATGAATGGATTCTATTTAAGCCTTAATTCTGGGAAGGACTGTCCTTCCCAGAAAGTTTTGCACTTTTTTATTAGGAATAGGGAAATGGGAATTATATAATTAAAATGTTATGAATTCGCTTAAACATGTTCTCAAGTGGACAGTGGTAGTGATTCTCGGAGCTTTTCTCGTACTAGTAGTGGTGCGGATTTTTCATTTCAATAATGTGGACGCAACTAATGCAGCGGTAGCAAAGATACATGCGACGAAACTTACCCTAGATGATGTAATGGGGAAAAATTTACCCGAAGATCCTAAAGAACTTAGTGACAAAACAATTGCAGGAGTAGATGCCAACCAAAATGGAATTCGGGATGATGTGGAGCTCGCAATTTTTAAACAATATCCAAATTCTGCAAAAACCCGCGCGGTACTTTTGCAATACGCACTTGTGCTTCAAATGCAGATGACTTTGCCGACTGTGAATAAAGAAACATTTACAGCCGCTATAGAAGATAAAGATAGGGCCTTAAATTGTATATGGAGTATTAGTTCTCGTTCTGATATTAATAAATTCTCAAGAGAAACAGATGCTAACGAAAATTTTGTAACATTAAGACAATTTAATACAGAACAAAGAAAAACATATCAGCACGATTTATATAAAAATTTAGGCAGTTACTCATCACCGAATGAAGGATGTGATATTGATTTATTAACATTGCCTAATTAAAAGATAAGCATGAAGAAAAAAGATAAATATTTGAAATTTCTTATTATCTTTATTTTATTTGTTTCCTCCCAATTGTCACTAGCATTTGATACTGGAAAATGTTCTATAACTGGATATACTGTTGCAACTATAAATGGCGTTTTCACCGATGAGCAAGGTGCAGGAGATAATATGATTGCCCTCAAGAAAAAGTTAGGTCCATTTGTTAATAATCAAAGTATTAATTATCAATATCTTCTTAACCCCTCCCACCTTGCAGGACTGGGAGACTTAGTTGAAGTTGCTTATCAGAAATACTTTGACGATGAGGCAGTGCAAGACTATGACTTAGTGGAGATGCTGAAAAGATCGAGCGATAAAATAAATACTCAAAAAATCTTACTGGTGGCTCATTCTCAGGGAAACTTCTACGCCAATAGTTTTTACGATTCAGTTGCAGACAAGCAGGGCGGAATACCTTCGCAGTCTATCGGAGTATATGGAGTAGCCACGCCTTCGAGTAGAGTAGCGGGGAACGGGAGCTGGCTTACTTCTAGTACAGACAAAGTGATTTCTGGTCTGGTAGGAAGAGTTCTATCTCGAAAAATAATGAGCGCAAATGCGAGTATAAACTTTACGGATGGAGACGACTCTATGGGGCATGATTTTTCAAAAGTTTATTTGAAATACGAGGGAGGGAAAATTGTTTCCGATATTCTCGCTTCTCTTCAAAGACTTCGAAATAACAATATTCAAAAGCCAGACAGTCCATGTATTTCGCCACCTAAACTTTCTGTTCTTCATAAAATAGAAGGGGGAGTACTAGCAGTTGCGGATCCTGTTGCCCTAGGCACTAGAACCGCTTTAGTCAGCACAATAGAAGTGGGTTATGCGATGGGAGCAATAGTGCGAGATGCCACTTCCAAACTGGCTTATAATCTTGCAAAATTCATCACGAGTTTTGGTTCAAACAATACTGCCGATGTTTTATTGGCAAATGATGCAAATCCTCCTTCTCCAAACAATTCAAATGTGGTGGAAAATCCACCTGCTCCTTTTGTATCTATTATTAAAAAAACATCCCCGAAAACAAATACTGGTGAAAGTCCGAGCGTAGTCGCAGTGATTGAAACTCAAAAACAGGTAGCTCCCGCATTAAGTAAAATCGTTGAAATTTTTAATAACCCTATCCCAAAGGTCAATCAACCTACTCCAAGAGGAGTAAATTTTTCTGGTGGTGGAGGCGGAGGGGGGATTGCCGGGGTGATACCACTTATACCAGAACCTGTGATAGAAGTTCCTCCGCTAGCTGTTTTGCCGATCGATACTCCTCCCCCCGAAATCATTGTGGATGTAATCCTCCCAATTCCGCCTGCGCCGCTTCCGCCTGATACTACTCCACCCATAATTACTCTTCAAGGAAAAGCGACAGAAACCGTTTTGAAAAATGGAGTTTTTGTTGATCCTGGAGTAACGGCAATCGATGATGTGGATGGAATAGTCGAAGTAAGCGAAGTCGGAAGTGTTGACCCTACTATTTTGGGTTATTACACTCTCACCTATACTGCCAAAGACTCAAAAGGAAATACTTCTACTTTGGAACGCAAAGTGCATGTAACTTCTCGCCAATATATTCCTAAATATAAATTTGGCAGTGATAACGGGGATGGCAATGATTGGCAGGTCTGGGCTTTCAATGGATCAAATATTTATGCATGGTCAGATGTTTATGTAAATCATTATTTAAGAGAACAGTTCAAAGTTCATCGATACGGTAACCTTCTCTATAATTGTAGCGATTGTTTATTAAGAGGTGTCTTTAATCATGATCCGCAATTAGGATTCGAACAGTCTGATATATTATTTATGCGTCCACTCGAAGGTAATAATCCTCAATTTTATCTTGATGGAATCTATGATGTAGATGTACAATGGGATGCTACAGGATATACTTTCACCTCTTCTTCATCTGGAAATGTAATATCTACGGAACACGTGGATATTGCGAATTTAGATAATAATGCTTGGACGGGTTGGAGTGCAGGATATAACCAATTTGAAAATTTCCCTTCAGGAAATTGGCTTGGGCATTCAGGATGGTTTCCAGGTGGATATGAAAATGGACTTACTGGTGGACAAAATATGATATTGCCACCCTATCCCATATATCAGCCTTAATTAAAATCAAATTTTTTACTTAGCACTTATTTGTGTTATATTTTAAGTATGCTTACGAAGCATTTTTTTAAGGTTCTGGGAATTTTTATATTTATGATCCTTCTTGGTATTGCCGGACTCTTTGCCATAGATTACTTTAGTGGGAAAACAGAAGAAGTGACAGAAACAAACATTACACCGAAGGTAGCCGACCCGATAGCAAAGCCCGCAGTAAAATCTCCTATCAAGTCAGACAGCAGATTGCAAAAATAAGGCTTTATGATATAGTACCAATACCGCAGAGAAAGCAGGCAAACATTAAGCCCTGCTTAGTGGGTCGATTATTCCGTTTATCCACAAGGATAGGACAGGAAGAAAAACTTGCGGCGTAATGCCGTTTTTTTGTTGAAAAAATCAGAAAAAAAATATGTTACATAAATCAAAAAAAGAGGAAATGATCAAAGATATGGAAGGGGCTATCAAAGGCTCACAGTCCGTGGTCTTTGTGAACTTCCATGGATTGAAAGTAAGCGATGAGTCTAAGCTCCGAAAAGAACTCCGCGACAAAGGTGTAAACTACAAAGTGGGAAGAAAAACACTTTTGAAGAGAGCACTGGTTGGAAAAGCCGAAGGCACGATGCCTGAGCTAGGCGGAGAAGTGGCGATCGCATACGGAGAAGATCAGACAGCTTCCGCGAGGGAAATTTATAACTTCCAAAAAACTCACAAAGGAATGCTCGACATTCTCGGAGGTATTTTCGAAGGAAAATTTATTGGAAAGGAAAGGATGATGGAGATAGCTACTATCCCGAGCCGAGAAGTTCTCTACGCTCAGTTTGTCAACCTTATCAACTCCCCGATACAACGCTTCGCTGTCGTACTTGATCAGATCGCAAAAAGTAAAGGCTCCGCTTCTTAAATTTTTCATCGCTGCGCCCTTCTCTTGCAGAGCGGGACCCTCGCGAATAAAAATTTCAGAAGCTTCGCTCGATATTTATTAACAACTTAAATTAATCATATGGAAAAATTTAAAGACCTTATAGAAAAAATAGAAACCATGTCCGTAGCTGATCTTCATGAGCTTGTAAAGGCTTTAGAAGAAAAGTTCGGAGTTTCTGCAGCTGCGGTCGCAGTGGCCGGTCCAGCTGGCGCTGGCGCTGAAGCAGTAGAAGAGAAAGATGCATTTACTGTGGTGCTAGCTTCTGCTGGTGAACAGAAAATCGCAGTTATGAAAGTCGTAAAGGAAGTTCTTGGTCTTGGACTTAAAGATGCTAAGGACCTAGTGGACGCTGCTCCTTCAACTCTAAAAGAGGGCATGAAGAAAGCGGAAGCGGATGATCTTAAGAAAAAGATCGAAGAAGCCGGGGGTAAAGTAGAACTAAAATAAAATAATACTTAAAAAGTTTCACACCAAAAACACTCCAATTGGAGTGTTTTTGGTGTTTATGGAGCAAAAACTGTTAATGTATATACTGGAGAGTTCAAAGTAGTTGCGAGAAAGAAAGTTCCTTTTGTGGTGATAAGTTAAAATTGCTAAAAAGATATCTAGCGGTGTATAATATAAGCATGAAAAATTTCAGAAATAAAATTCTTTTATCTTTGGTTCTATTGTTGATAGGCTCTGTTTCGGTCGGAAAAATTACAAATGGCCAGGCCTTACAGACTTCGAAAGCACCTACCAATGTGCAATTTCCTTCGGGGGGAAGTTATAACATTTCGACCGCAAAAGGGGCTCTCCTTAAAACTGATTATAAGTTTTCTCCCGCTGTACAGGGCATAGTTACGGGGGAAGGAGCATCTGATAATCGTGGACTTCAGACCTTCCTGGGTTCTTCTGGTAATTATATTTACTACAATCCTACTATGGTTATGGGACCCATTGGACGATGGGATATTACCGATCACTTTAATCCTAAGGCCCCAGATAAAATAGAAGTAAGCAACGGAGGAAGCGGAGGACGTGGACCTCTTTCCGAAAATAATCAGTGGGGCCATCACAACGGTTCACCATTTCTAAGTGTCGCCGAAGGGGCAGGAGGACAGGCACGTGTGGTTATGGATCCTGACTTGGGCATAGGATACAACGGACTGTCAGCTATCAGTGAGGAATATTTTAAAGTCTGGAATAACGTCAACGGTGCTTTTTGGGCATGGGATTCTTCAGGTGGGTCGGTTCAGTTTGGAGATCAGTTTAAGCCTCAAACAGGTGATAATGATTTTTTTAGCAATAATGTAGCCTCTCTTGCAACTTCCGGAGGAAATTTCTTTACTTATGTACCTCTCAGGCATGCGGGAAGTGGAATCGCTGTTTTCCCGATGACCGATCATAGTGGAAGTCCGACTCTAGGAGCGCTCGTAGACAAAGTTGGTAAAATAAGCTGGAATACAAATCAGTTGCTACCCATAACTGTAGGTGATAAAAGTTTTCTTATCGGTAGAACAATTTCTGACCCAGATGCGTTAAATATGAATATTGTATATCATGCTGCGGAAATTAATCCTGATTCTGGTTTGCCTAGCAACAAAAAAGATACAAGTTTTTCCATCACTCAAAATAGATCGTATACTACAAATGGGGGGCTTCCCTCAAACACTTTAGCTTTATGGGGAGGGTGGAAAGTTATGCAAGCGGTTACAGTCAAAGGCAGTACATATATTTTTGCTGTAGATAGTTTGCAGTCTCCGGCACCTAATGACATAAGAAGCGGAGAATCCCCAGAGGCATACACTCAAAGAGTTACAGATGAAGCCTTGGCTAATAGTGCTATTATTGTGGGAGTTTATAAATTTAACCCTACGACATTAGCTCTTACAAAAATTTCTACGGTTAAATTTCCTCAAACTCAGACCTATCTACAATTTCAAGGAATACAGATAGCGAAGGATGAAAAAGGATCAGCATATCCAATATTAATCGTTCCGGCAAACAAATCTTATAATAATTATAACCAAAATGATGTCACTCTAAGGTTTTATGACATCAAAAAATTCTTAGTAGCTGGGACTTACACTGCGGAGCCGGCATTTACCATTGACCGTCTGCCATTAAAGGACCCGACAGAAATCGGAGATATAATCGTGAACCAAGACGCTGGTTCTTATAATACTCTACTTTCAGTAGAGGGCGCTAAGACCTATCTTTATCTTTATAGAAATGCTTTTGTGCATCAAGGAGGAATAAATTATTTCTATTCCGTGTACGATTACTATCCGGGGGGAGGAAGGCCAGGAGCTTTGTATAGCGCCCGAGGCACTCCAGGGCTTAGGGTGGATAAGATAGACGTAACTTCCGTTATAAATGGGGCTTCTTTAGACAACGGCTGTGGTGCTGGAAACAACTTCAATACCACTACGGGTAAGTCTTGTATTTGCTTATCTTTAAGTTCCCTCGGTATCGGTTCCAAAGGAAGCGCCGTGGTAGGGTTACAACAATTATTAGAAGTGAATGGGTATCCTTCTATCAAAGCAGATGGTATATATGGTCCGCTCACCAGAGCAGCCGTCGTCGCATTCTGTAATCAAAGTGCCATAGTAATACCTTATTCGTCAGTGATTGTTTCATCTACAAAAACTCCTCCCGTCATCGGTACAATCAGCGGACCAACTTCTTTAGGCATTAATCAAGAAGGAACCTGGAGCGTATCGGCTACTGATGCAAATAACGATGACTTATCTTGGAGCGTAGATTGGGGAGATGGAAGGTCCACGGAGACCTGTATGCTAACCCCGCCCAAGGGAACTGGAAAAGATTGGAGCTTTATAGCTACTCACGCTTGGACTGGCCCTGGAAACCATATCATTACTTTCTATACTAGTGACTGCAAAGGCGGCTCGGGAAATAAGACAATTGGAGTTGATGTTAACTAAAGTCTTGCATTTTCTTCTTGAGATAAGCATGGTATTATTAAGGAAATGATAAAGCAAAGGAAAAATACAACATTTAAGTTTCTAATTATTTTCTTACTCGCCTTTGTTTCGTTTTCGCTTATTTACCCTAGTTTAGTTTTTGCGCAAACAGTTTTTCCGGCAAACGGCAGTTATAGCTTATCTTCGACCGTAGGAACTATTTCTGCGGATTTCAGCTACGCCAAGCCTGTGCCGTTGGCGAATTTTATTTTATGGCCAGCAAGGAGCTTTGATACAATATTAGGTAATTTCGGCAAAGGTCTTTTCGGCGCAGCGATAGCCGCTCCCGGCCCCGCCTTTCGCTGGGATGTATCCGACCCATTAAACATCAAAGGACCGGAAGTTGTAGAGCTCACAAGTGGCCCGAGTGGCGGGCATGGTCCTATCAGTAATATCGGCTGGGCTCACTTGGATCATTTTGGTGGCGCAGCGGTGGCGGAATCTCCGGAAGGCGACGCGCGTTATGCGGAGCATCTAGGCACAGGCAGGGATGTTGCTGTAGTTTGGGATGGAGCGACTGGTCAGGGCACCTTCGGAGGTATCACCTGGAGCAACGTATTTGGAAGTTCTGCCATAATACACACTGCTGCGGATAAATTCTTCTCTTACGGTCATACTAGGGCGGGCATTATTGGCACCTGGGACTTGAGCGATTTAAACGGCTCGGCTACTTATGATATGAAATCCATTGGAACCATTGCTTGGTCTGCAGAGCGTGGACGTACAACCTTAAGCATCCCTGGCAAAGGAGATTTTCTATTGGGTCTTAGCGCGGGATCATATGAACAAACCGGCACTTTAAGAACTGGAAAAATCGACGCCAATACCGGCAGACTTACAAATAAAAAAAGCTATACTGGCATCAAAACTTTTTCCGCGGACAATTATCGTACTAATCTCCAAGCGGTGGCATATAATGGGAAAGGTTATATTTTTTCTCTAGAGGAAGTTAAGTTTGAAAACGGGGATGCGATTACCGGCTCTCTGCCCAGCCAAATGACCATAGGAGTGTATGTATTGAATCCTTCCGACTCAAGCGCAATAAAAATAAATACTCTGACCGTCAAAGACCTAGGTCGTAACTCACCTTTTAAGTACAAACTGATAGGGTCAGAGGACGGTAGTATATCTCCTTTGCTTATTGTTCCCGCAGATAAAGTGGTGGATGCTTGGGATGGGTCCGCAGACCTCCGGGTTTATAACCTGAAAAAAATTCTTTCTGAACCCGAAACGATCTTTACTTCCGGTAATGTCGACTTCTTTATTCCAAAAACTGGCCCTGCTCAAAATGCAACAGTTAAAACTGGTGATATCGTAATAAACCAGCTTCCCTTTAACGCCATTCTAGTAAAACAGGTCGGTAAAACATATCTTAATTTATTCCGCAACACCTATATCGTTTTAGAGGGAGCTTATTTAGGGAACGACTATCCCTACGGATTGTACGGCGGAATAACAGTGGATGCGACCGCTTCCGGTCCTTTGCAGGTTGATGGCATGGGCATCGCTTCTATTCGCGCAGATAAAATCGATGTAACAGCTCTTGTTACGGGTGGTAGCTCCACTACTTCAACAGGTAATGGCTGTGCTCCTGGATATTTGTTCAGTACGACTACCGGAAAACCATGTACCACTTCTACAACCGTATCCGGCTGCGCGCCCGGAAATTTGTTTAATACTTTAACTGGCGCTCGATGTTTACAAACTTCTACTCCGCCCGTAACCACAGTCGGAATGCCTCCAGTAATAGGAAACGTAACAGGTCCAACAACGGTTCTGGTAAGCCAGGAGGGAACCTGGACTGTAACGGCAACTGACCCGAATAATGACGATCTTTCGTGGAGCGTAGACTGGGGAGATGGAAGATCTGCAGAAACTTGCAAACTTAACCCTCCTTTAGGCACGAGCCAGAACTGGACTTATACCTTCTCTCATTCTTGGACCACCGTAGGTACAAAGAATGTTACTTTCTATGTAGGTGATTGCCATGGTAATACGGTGGGTAAGGGAATTACTGTATTAGTGGCTAATTAACTCGCAGGGTTGATAAATAGGGCATACTATGTATAATTTATATATGAGAAAATATATATACATTTTTGTGCTTTTCGCCCTTATTTTAAGTGGTTTCAGCTATAATTCAAGCATCGCAAGTGCTTATGACCTAGGTTGTTCGTCAGCAGGACCTTTTAGTACTATTACTGGTATGCCTTGTAATGGATACTCTAGTAACAGTACTATAGCTACTAACCAGCAGTATTACATGGGACAACGTGGAAACGATGTCTTAGCACTTCAGCAAATGCTTGAGAGCTCAGGTTTTCTTGTAGGAAGAATCGACGGAATTTATGGACCAAAAACTGAACGAGCGTATTTGCGATATCAAAATAAATATCCGATAAATGTTCCAACTTGCAATACTCTCATGTATCCTAACTATTGCCCAACTCAAACCCAGCCAACTATTTCTGGAGTTAGTGGGCCACAATCTGTAAATGTCAACCAGAATTCTACGTGGACTGTAACGGCTTATGATCAGAGCGGAAGTAATCTTACTTATTCTGTAAACTGGGGAGATCAGTATGTATATCCTTTTGCACTAAGCGCAGCTCCTACTTATCTAACCACTCAACAAAATGCAACTTTCACTCATACTTATGCCCAAGCAGGAACATATAATCCTGTTTTCACTGTTACGAATAGCACAGGACAAACAGCACAGACAAGTCTAAGTGTATCTGTGGGAAACGGAATAGGGAATGTTCAAGCACCTACTATATCTTATCTTTCTCCAAATTCGGGCGCAGTCGGTACTTCAGTAACAATTTACGGCACAGGCTTTAATTCAAGTTGTAATATATATTCTGTTTGCCCAACCAAACCAGCATCCTCAGCAAACACTATAAATTTTGGAAATGCGGTAATACCGTTTGTTTATGCAAATAACGGAACAAGCATTACGTTTACAGTACCTTCTTCAAATACATGTGGATTAGGTCAGATGTGTACTCAAGTTATTCCTGGAACTTATCAAGTATCTGTAAATAATTCTAATGGAGTATCAAACTCAGTGAATTTTACAGTAACTGGCAACCCCGTACCTTCTCCGGTTATTTATTCTTTCTACGCAGTTCCTCTTACTATAAATAGTGGTCAATCTACTACTCTTACCTGGTCTTCCCAAAATACTAATTACTGCTCTATCGACTATCCCGGAAATCCCAGTGGAGTTTATCAGTTGAACGGTTCGGGCCAGTTCTCTCCAAATCA
Source organism: Minisyncoccia bacterium (assembly GCA_038245685.1). GTDB lineage: Bacteria > Patescibacteriota > Minisyncoccia > Phycocordibacterales > UBA9973 > UBA9973. Next base: position 2,027 of record JBBRSF010000010.1, on the reverse strand, counting down.
AACTACAACTTATACTCTAACCTGTTCTAACTCATTGGGTCAAACTGATACAAAGACGGTAACCGTGAACGTAAGATAAGATTGCGAAAGAAAAGATAAGATTATATAATCTAAGTATGAAAAAATTCTTAGATTTTATTCTCATACTATTTTTTATTTTTAACTTACATATTTCAGCGACAGTTTTTGCTGCGACGGGAACTCCTACCTGTTTTTTTGATCAGCCGGGGGACACCAGTACTCCTTATTCTCTTCCAAGTTCCAATTATGTCTCTTATGTTCCCAGTGATGCTGATGCGAGCCACGGAGTAATTGGTTGGAAATCCGTATTTGTTACCCCGGGTCAGGCTTGGTACACATCACCAGCACTAGACTCTTCTTACACTGCTACTCTTTCTGCTTCTACTACTAACAACGGTGGTTTGACTAATAGTAGTTTCAATAATACTCCTGAGCCACTGGCCAAAACTGATCTGACTCTGACCCGCTCAGAACTTTTCCAGTTTAATACATATACTTTGTCAATCCATACAGGTGGCGCGACAGGATCCGTTGTCACCAGTTGTTCTGTGAAGTTTTCCCCCGCTCCTGTCGCTCCATTACCTGTAGTAGGAACACCGCTATCTACTCATCCAGAGAGTGGAGCGGCAGGCAAAATTGTATTTGTTAAAAAATTAATTCAAGCTAATATCAAGCAAGATGTGCGTCCTACCAGCATTATGAATTTAGTTGCTATCAAAGATAAATTTATCGCCGATTCAGAATGTAATTCAGGTTTAGGTCTATCTCGGGACAACCTTTGGGTGGCTGCCGAGAATGGTTCTAGTGTGACCGCAAGAAATGGTTGCCAAGATTCAGCCTTAGGCGCCTGGATAGATAATTTTGATGCGAATGTTTCTAGTGGAATATTGCCGGACTGGGGCGGCACTGGTGAATCCTTCATTCATGAGCTACAAGGCGCTGGAGAGAACGGTGGGACTTTTAGTACATCATCTTTTACGCCGATAGATCCGAAGACAGGCTATCCAGACTATACAAAAACTACTGGGAATGGTGCTGATTATAACAGAGCGGTGCTTTATCAGACGAATGGAACCACCGCTTTAGTATCTTCAGTAGGTCCGGACGGTGGGGGATGGACGATTAATGGGGTTCCACCTGATCCGAGCAACGAGGGAGCTAATATTGATTTAATAGCCCTTAAAAATAAAATTATTACCAGTAAAGGTCTAGTGCTAAGTCTGCCGGATTGGACTAAGCTAGGCTCTGTTCCGCCGTTTGTGGCTAGGTATGCCTTCGGCTTTGGTGATTTTGTGATAGATACCCAAAGCGGGGGTCAACAAGGCGCCCAAGTTTTTAAAGTTACTTCGAGTTCCAAAACTTTAGTCCAAACTCTGCCTGCTTTTAATACCTATACTTTTGACAATTCCTCTTGGCCATCGAAGCTCGCCACTATGAGCTGGAGTGCAAATCCAAACTGGGATAATAACAATGACGCTACTCATTTTTATGTGGGCACAATTCGGGTGTATTCGCTTTCCGGAACAAGTATACGTTTAAGTAAAACTTTGAAGGTGAAAAATACAAACATCTATACTGATTTTAGTGTTTGGGGAAATTATGTGGCTATGATCGGTTATTCAAACTTGCATTCCGCAGTGGAATTATGGAATGGTAGCACAGAAACTAAATTGGATAGCGTAAGTATACCTTATGATAATCTGAATAATCCGAGTGTTCCTGGAGGAATTTCCTACATTCCACTCTTCCATCCGGCCATATCTAAAAGTGGCTATTTAGCTGTTTCAGGTTCTATTGATAACTCTATTTATTTATATAAATTAAAGATAAATAGTTCTTCTGTTATTGCCCCAACCTTGGTTTCTCCATGCACTAATGGAGCTTTATATAATACTTCGACCGGAGTATTGTGTTCTGCTTCAACTTCTGTTGCTCCTTGTACCAATGGAGCTTTATATAATACTTCGACCGGAGTATTGTGTTCTGCTTCAACTTCTGTTGCTCCT
>JBBRSF010000009.1:0-19938 GCA_038245685.1 Minisyncoccia bacterium | reverse complement strand
CGATGTCGCTTAGTGTTTTGGTGGCAGCTCCTTCTTCTGCTTATATGAGTAAATTCTTTAGGCCTAAAAGGATAATTCAAGCTGGGCTTATTCTTTGTGTGCTGGGATTCGTAGCTTTAATTATTGGAATAAACAGTGCTTATGATATATGGGCACTTACACCTGGCTTTATTTTATTTGGATGCGGAATGGGTTTCATGTTCTCACAATCAAGCAATATGACTCTCTCCGCTGTATCTGTCGAACAATCAGGAGAGGCATCGGGAGTGAACGGAACCATGCGTACTGTCGGCGCCACCTTAGGTGCTGCTATATTAGGTGCAATATTGCTTTCAACACTTACTTCTAATTTAATAAATGGGGTAAAAAACAGTTCTGTTATTCCAGAACAAATGAAGCCGAATATTACTCAAGTTGTAAATGAGCAAACTTCTACCATAGAGTTCGGAGGAAGACTGGAATCAAAAAATGGTATTCCTGACAATATAAGAGCGGAAATAAAATCTTTAAGCATAGATGCTAGTGCTGGAGCGACTCGCGCCACACTTCTTGCCGGCATCGGATTTATTATTTTAGCGTTCTTCCTTTCTTTTAAGCTTCCAGGAGGCAAGAATATTGAACAAGAGAAATCTCTTGCGGTTGCGCACTAATTTATCTAATTAGTTTATCTCGATATCCACGTATTTTACTTCCGGAAATTTTTTCGTAATTTTCTTTTCAATACTATCTATATGTCTTCCTACTAAACGCGGTATGCGGTCTGTAGTTTTTAGAATTAATTTCGTGAATTCTTTGAAATCTTCTTTCACGAAATCGAATTCTTCTTTCAAGTCTCCGGCGTCGTATATCTCTTCATACAAAGGCGTACCGTTCCATTCGACGGAAGTATAGATGCGATATTTTCCGATGTCGATGGCCACGGATTTAAATTCGATAATCTTTTCAATACAAGGATCTTTAAGAAGCAGATCCATTATTTTTTCTTTTGTTTCTTCGTTTATAGATTTACCGATAAGATATTGATGATTTTTAACAATAAGTATGATAGCTAGAAAGCCAAGTAATAGACCAACAATTATTCCCCCTACGGAGTCATAAAAACTATTATTAGTTAGATAAGGTAGAATTTGAGCCACTATGGCTATAAAAACACCGATTATTGCCCCACCGTCTTCATATATCACTGCGAGGGTGACAGGATCCACTTCCGCAAAAATTTTTCTTGTTAATTTCCTTCCATTTTTTAACTCATTGAGCGCAATATAAAAAGTGATACTCTCCACAAAAAGTGCTATCAAAAGAACAATGATACTTCGAGAACTAAAATTATAGATATTAGTGCCGTGAATAATAGTATCTACAGAATGAAATACGGTAATGCCAGCTCCTATAAAAAGTATTCCGCAAGCTTAGATAAGGGACCAGAAAAATCTTTCAATTCCATAGCCATAACCCCGTCTGTCATCTGCCGGTTTTTTGGATCGCTTAAGTCCGACTAGAAGCAGGGCTTGGTTTAAAGTATCCGCTAGACTGTGGATACTCTCTGCAAACATACTAGTGGAGCCTGACAAAATAGCTACAAAAGTTTTTAGGCAGGTAACGAAAATGTTACCGATGAGAGCGAATATTACTGATTTTGTGCCTACGGCATAAGACATGATAATTTTGTATTATAGCAGAAAAATATCTCTTTTGTAAGAGTAGATTTTTTAGTTAGTAAGTCCAATCGAGGAGAGAAAAATATTTTTTTCCTCTCCTCTGATTTCACGGTAGGAATTCGAGGGGATTTTACCTAGAAGAATGTTCTGGATTCTCACCCGTTTTAAGTCGATTACTTTATAGCCCAGTTTTTCTGTCATTTTTCGGATTTGACGATTCTTTCCTTCAGTCAGAATGATACTAAAAGATCGGTCGCTTATTTTTTTGACTACAGCTTTTTTGGTCGTATAGTGCTCCATTTGAAGACCGCTACTCATGTGTTTGAGAAAAGAAGGAGTGAATTTTTTATTGAGCTCTACTACATATTCTTTCTGGTGATCATTGTCTGGGTTTAGGAGTCGATCTGTTATTCTTCCGTCATTGGTAAGAATTATTAAACCATGAGAATCTTTATCCAGTCTTCCCACCGGAAAAACTTTCGTTCTAAACTTTATGCTTGCTACGATATCTTTTTCTTGTTTCTCTGGGTTCGCAGTAATTACATTTATCGGTTTATTATATGCGAGATACACGTGTTCAATTTTATGAGATTCACCTTCGACTTTTACTATATCTGTTTCAGTTACCTTGTCTCCCAGTTTGGCTACTTTGCCATTTATAAAAACAGAACCCTTTCGAATAAGTTCATCCCCTCCCAGCCTCGTCGAAATGCCCGTATGGGCGAGGTATTTATTTATGCGCATAGGGAATATTTCCATTTTCTCAGTCTAGCATAAAGTTAGATTTATTTTAATTTTTTAAGAGTTGCAATTTTCAATTATTAAGATATAATTAAATTAGTTTAAGATTATTACTTAATTTACACAAACAATATATGGCGAAAAATTCAAAAATTTTAATATCAGTTTTTGTGGTTCTGCTTTTCTTTGGGGCATTTTTCTACTTTAATCAAATTAAAAGAGAAGGGGTAGATAAACCCAATCCGATTCTCGGGTCTTCTTCTGTTGTGGGGTGTTACGTCGCTAAGTTTGACAAAGATCTTTACACTTTAGAGATTAATAAAGAAGAGGGAAGTAAAGTTTCAGGCATGCTTGCCTATAATAACTATCAAAAAGACAGTTCTTCTGGAACATTTGAAGGAACATATGATGGAAATATTCTTCTAGGAAATTATTCTTTTGACTCGGAGGGTATGCATTCTGATAGGCAATTGATATTTAAGCGACTCCCCGATGGAGGATTTAATGAAGGTTTTGGACCCGTGAAAGTAGTAGGAAACAAGGAAACACTTGAGGACTTGTCTAAAGTCACATATGATAGGCAATTCACTTTTACTTCACGTCCAGATTGCATTGAACATTTTACAGATAAGAATAATGTTTTTTCTTTCGACTACCATCCCTTCTTTGCTGTAAGTGAAGGTGGTACAACTCCTACTCTAGATTGGAGAGTGAACGCAGGACAAAAAGGCGAGCTTTTGGCTAGCGTGTTTGCAAATAGAACTTTTTTACCAAAGACCAACTTTTCCGATGCTAAATTTACAGTCGGAAGATCTACTGATGCGAATGCCATAAAAAATTGTTTAGTGGAAAATAATGTTAATTTTCTAGACAAGAAATCTACGACGATCGACGGACGTCCATTCACAAGACTTTCCTTCACTGACGCAGGAGCTGGGAATTTTTATACCACTACCAGCTATAGGGGAGTCGTAGACGGAGATTGTTACGCCATAGAATACACTGTTCACTCTACAAATATAGGTAACTATTCACCAGATCAGGGAATAAAAGAATTCGATAAATCTAAAATAGAGAATGAAATGGAAAAAATAGTAAAAAGCTTTAAGTTTCTAATAAATAGTAATTAATATGAAAAAACTTGCAAAATACTTTCTTTTTCTGATAGTTTTGGGAGGAGTATTTGTGGTGGGTTATTATTGGAAAGGGGACAAAACGTCTACGGTACTATCTCCGATTTCTCCAGTTGCTACGTCTGTGCCCTCTATAAAAATTACCAAGAAAGAAATAAAAGAGGATAATTTTACTGGTAATATGCCTATTATCACGGGGAAAGGAAAGCTTGCAGATGCAGGTAGGACTTATGTGGATACTACAATTAAAGATTTTCGTACGGAGGCTAATAGAGATGTTCCTCCCATGAAAAAACAATTCGGAGCGGACAGTCCCACTGCTAGTTATGAAATTGATATAGATGCTAAATATATCAAAAGTGATAAAACTGAATCAATTGTAATGGTGGTCTACACTTATACTGGCGGAGCTCATGGGAATAGCCTTTATAAGGTTTTAACAGCAACTCTCGGTAAGGATGCAAAAATCTTATCTTTATCTGAGGTGATAAATACCAGTGACCAGACAGCTTTTACTGATTTGATAAAAAAGGAATTGCTGGCATGGAGACCTTCTAGTACAGATGCAAGTCCGGTTTTTCCGGATGATGTAAATGCATTGAAATTCAATTCATTTGTGGATTGGTCTCTCGATGATAAAAACTTAACTCTTTATTTTGATCAATACGAAATCGGTCCGGGAGTTTTAGGAGGTGTAGCCTTTCCTATATCATTAGATAAAATAAAAAACTTTTTAAACACTTATTATTCTCCACTTTAAAACTATGAAAATGTTTTTATTTAGGAATCTTGGCGTAATTTTTTCCAATAAGATTACTCTTAGAATATTTATAGTAAAATCACTCCTCAACTTATGTTTTTTTATTGTAATTTTTATTTTTATTGTGTATGTAGGAGTAAATTTGTTTTCTAAACCCTATATTATAAATGATATTAATAAGTTACCCAATTCTCAAACCGCAGTCATTTTAGGTGCGGGGATTTTAAAGAATGGGAATCTTTCGCCTATTCTCGTCGACCGAGCAGATACAGCAATACAGCTATATAATGCTAATAAAGTAAAAAAAATTCTTGTTACTGGTGACAACAGCCGTCTGTCGTACAACGAAGTTAACCCCGTTAGGCTTTATCTTTTAAAGAATAACATTTCCGATGGAGATATATTTTTAGATCATGCTGGTTTTGATACTTATAGTAGTATGTATAGAGCACGTGATATCTTTTTAGCGGATTCAATGATTATCGTTACCCAATCTTTTCATCTACCTCGGGCGGTGTTTATAGCTCGCAGTCTTGGTCTCAAGGCCTACGGCTTTTCTGCGGACCATGGTCACTATAAGTTCAGTAATTATTTAAGAGAAATGCCTGCAAATGTAAAAGCAGTTTTCAATATATTTTTCAATCGTGAACCAAAGTTTCTAGGAGAAGAAATTCCATTATCCGGTAGTGGGGCAGAGACTAGATAATTATATAAGAATCAGAATGCTTGCTATAATAGAGTCATGTTTCTTATAGAAAATATACGTAATTGGTATGGTAGATTTGAGCGCCCAATCTCATCACTCTCACTGATTTTTGGTTTCGTTTTTGATGCGCTTACTTTAAAGCGAGTAGATACCCCTTGGGAAAATATTTGGATTTTAGGCCACATATTAATAGTGGGGTTTTTCATAATGATTATACATATACAAGAGTCTGAACCGGGGGATGAAAAAAATCCCCAAAAGCGTCATTTTTGGTATGTAAATATATTACAATTTTTTTTCGGAGGACTTTTATCAACTTACTTAGTGTTTTACTTCAGAAGCGCTGATATTTCTGCAACCTGGCCTTTTATCGGACTCCTTCTTTTTGCATTTATCGCAAATGAATCTATGAAGCGACATTATACTCGATTTATTTTTCAGGTTAGTCTTTTTTTTCTCTCGATATATTCTTTTGCTATTTTCCTAGTGCCAGTACTACTGCATAAAATAGGGGACGTGGTTTTTATTCTCTCAGGTTTGGTTAGTCTTGTTTTTATTGCAATATTTGTTAAGTTAGTTTTTAAGTTCTCCCATGAAAAATTTACGGAGAGTAAAACGTCGGTATTATTTTTAATAATAGGAATTTTTACAGTGATAAATATTCTTTATTTTACTAATCTTATCCCTCCTATTCCGCTATCACTTAAAGACGCCGGAGTTTTTCACTCAATACAAAAAAATAATGAGGGAAATTATGATATCACATACGAAAACCAAAATTTTAGAGACTATTTTAGGTTATATCCTACATATCACGAAGTGCCCGGATCTCCGGTATATGTATGGAGCGCTATTTTTTCGCCCACGGGATTGAATACAAATATTATTCACGAATGGCAAAAATATGATGAAATAAAAAAGAAATGGACAACTGATGCCACGATAATTCTTCCGGTAATAGGTGGCAGAGACGGAGGTTTTCGAACTTATTCTAAACGGTCTATCTTATCTTCTGGAAAATGGCGTGTAAATGTGAAAAGTGAAACAGGGCAGAACATAGGTCACGTAAGATTTGAGGTTATGATTGGCGATAATCTACCAGTTCTAAAAATGGACTCTAGGTAGAGGTTTGTTGGATTGCAATCCAAATCGGTTTCCTCTATACTTCGTTCATATTTAATCAGTATTTTAATGAGAAATAAAGTTTGGATTTTTCTAATAATAGCGATAATCATTGGAGTAATTTTCTATGTTTTTCCTGAACTATTTTCGACCGCAGTTTTTTATAAACAAGAAAAAGAAGTAAAAACCGCCAATATCGGCGATGTTTTAAAGCCAGAGACTCCGCCTGCTCCTCCTATTTTACCTTTAGATAAAGTTGCATATGACAAAAAGTTAGAAGAAATAGCCAACAATCCTCCTTTGAAAGTACTGATCCCCAAGAAAGATAAAGAGGGAAATGATATTCCGGTTCCACCTCCTAAGCCAAATATCTGGCCGATTAAAACTGTTTATCCAAACGCCGGAGCTTTGCTTCCTTTTAACAGGATAATTGCCTATTATGGAAATCTTTATTCCACCCGAATGGGAGTATTAGGAGAATATCCTGAGACGCAGATGCTATCCAAATTACAAAGTGAGGTAAGTAAATGGGAAGAAGCGGATCCAAGCACTCCTGTTATTCCAGCCCTTCATTACATTGTTGTCGTGGCTCAAGGAAGCCCAGGGGACTCAGGTAAATACAGATTACGCATGCCCGAATCTGAGATCCAAAAGGTTATTGCTATGGCAGAAAAGATCAAAGCTCTAGTATTTTTAGATATTCAAGTAGGTTTTTCGGATGTTCAAACAGAAATTCCATTACTTGAAAAATATTTGAAATTACCACAAGTGCATTTAGGTATTGATCCAGAGTTTTCTATGAAGAGCGGTATACCACCTGGTAAAGTAGTGGGCACAGTGGATGCTACCGACATAAACTTTGCATCGGAGTATCTTGCAAAAATAGTAAGAGAGAATAATCTTACTCCTAAGATTCTTATTGTGCATAGGTATACCCAAAAAATGGTTACAAACTATAAACAGATAAAAACTCTTCCAGAAGTGCAAATAATCATGGACATGGATGGTTGGGGAGGGGAACCGAAAAAGATAAACACCTATCAGCAGTTCGTATACAAGGAGCCAGTACAGTTCACGGGATTTAAATTATTTTATAAAAATGACATCTTAACGCCGGGAACAGTTCTCATTAGCCCCAAAACCCTTCTAAAATTGAGTCCACAACCTCTATATATACAATATCAGTAAAATTGCTATAATAATTAAGATATGCCCAAACTAAATCCTCAGGAAGGTTTTAATTTTAAAAATTCAATTTTTTCTGAAAAGAGATCTTATACTGAGTACACTCCCATGCAAATCAAAGATTTAGAAATGAGGATTTCTAAAGCACACATGAATCGCGAGAATCTGTCGCCAGATTTATTGCATTATTTACTTCTTAAAAATATCGCGGAAAACAAAAAATAATTTGATGAAACGAGAACAAGAAAAAAATGCTTGGCGCAATGTTAAGCTACATAGGAAATTTTTAAATGCCTTTCGGGGTCTTTATGTTTTTTCAGAAACTACGAAAAATTTGATACTTCACAAAATTGCAGGGGTGATAGCGATAATATTAGGTTTTTACTTTCATATTTCAAGCATAGAGTGGGTGCTGTTGGTTTTTGCCATCGGGCTTGTGGTTGTGACAGAGGCACTGAATACAGCTATAGAAATAGATATAGACCTTACTTCTCCGGAGTATCATCCATATGCCAGAGACACCAAAGACGTAGCCGCCGCGGCAGTTCTACTTTCTGCAATTATGGCGATAATAGTGGGGCTTATTATTTTCTTGCCAAAGATTCTGTAAATGATAGAATTTAAAAATGGATAATAAAAATAGCATAAAAATATTTGCAGGCGTTATCGGGCTTCTGGTCGTCGGTGTCATTATTGCTGTAGTAATGCAATCTAAGTCTACTTCTACACCTCCCGGCCCAGGCAAATACGATACCTTTGCGGAGTGCCTGAAAGACAAGGGTGCTACTTTCTATGGAGCATTTTGGTGTCCACATTGTCAGGCAACCAAGAAACTTTTTGGATCATCTGCAAAGTTACTCCCTTATGTGGAATGTGCATTACCTGATGCTTCTGGTCAGAATAAGATATGTAACGATAATAAAATCACAGGATATCCGACTTGGGAATTTGCAGACAAATCTCGCTTAACCGGAGAACTTACCTTACAGCAGTTAGCAGACAAGACTTCTTGTACGCTCCCGCAATAATTTATGCAAGCCTTTCTCCCTGCTGTTAATTTACTTGTAGCAATTGGAGGTATTACTCTCCAGATAATTTTAATCGGGGTGCTTGGGTTATTGTTTTTGGGATCTAAGGAAAATAAATTTTTAGCTCTTATTAAGAAGCATTTTTTGGTAATAGGGTTTGTTATTTCATTAGCTGGAGTTCTCATATCGCTTTTTTATTCAGATATTATTGGTTTTGCTCCATGCAAATTATGTTGGCTACAAAGGATAGCTCTTTATCCTACTTGTATTTTGTTTGGGCTAGCTTGGATTAAAAAAGATAGAAATATTTCTTATTATATTTTTCCTCTTTTAGGCTTAGGAGCTTTTGTGGCTATCTATCATAATTTTATTTATTACTTCGGAGAAGGTATCGCTCCGTGCGACGCCACAGGTGTATCTTGCGTGCAGAGACTGGTTTCTGAGTTTGGAGGATACATATCGATACCCAGTCTTGCTCTTACTAGTTTTATAGCTCTCGCAATTCTTTTATTGGTAGCGCATGACAGAATTTAAATAACTGCTACGAAGAAAAAGTAAATGGATTCATTTACAAAAAAGGAAAAGGAGTTAATCAAAAAACTAAACACTCCTGCAAAATTGCAGGATTTTTTGAACGGTTTTCAATTTAACTTTGAAGAAAAGGGGGAAATGTTAAAATCCCCTCTATTTACTCTAAGAGAGAAGAATGCACATTGCCTAGAAGGAGCTCTCCTTGGGGCGTATATACTCAAAGAACACGGATTTAAGCCCTATCTTATGCACCTAAGGACCGAAAAAGCAGACTTTGACCATGTCGTAGCGCCTTTTAAAATAAACGGTTTTTGGGGGGCGCTATCAAAAACCAATCATGCCGTGCTTCGATATCGCGAGCCAGTATATAAAAACATACGTGAACTAGCTATGTCATATTTTCATGAATATTTTTTGAATAATGGACGAAAAACTCTCCGGCAGTATTCTATTCTTCTTGATCTAAATACTTTTGAAAAAAACTGGTCGACGCTCGAGGGGGATTTGTGGGGTATAGATGAAGAGCTCGACAAAATAAAACATTTTGATGTGGTTCCCAAGCCCAATATCAAGTATTTAAGGAGGGCGGACAAAATCGAGATAAAAGCCGGCAAAATAAAAGAATATGAATGAAAATCAAATGTAAGATAGAGATTCCTGTTACGTCTTCTATTATAGAGCGCTTCGACGCTCATATTATTTATTATCAATTTATTAATTAATTTAAAATTTTTATGAAGAAAAATAAATCGTTATATGTACTATCAGGACTTTTAGTTTTAGCTAGTGTTGCTTTCAGTGGTCAGGCTTTTGCTGAAAACAGTGGTCATATGGGTGAAGACCACGGTAAAAGCGAACAAGCACAAGAAGCTCATATGCGAGGATCTAAGCTAGAAGTTCACATTTCTAATTCTGGAAAAGTAAACGTTCAGGGGGCAAAGGTTACTGCAGTTACGGGGAACACTCTAATTGCAACTACTACTTGGGGCGTAGCGAATATAAACTGGTCAGTCAATTTATTACCTGATTCCCGTCTAATCCGTCGATTTGGTGGGGTAAGTTCTGTTTCTGAAATTACTGTGGGAGACATCATAGGCTTCCAAGGAAACTTAGTTAGCGCTTCTGCTTCTCCACTTGTTGTAAATGCTACTACTATTAAGGATTGGTCAATAATGAAAAAAGAAGGAGGTTTTAACGGAGTAGTATCTAGCGTTGACCTTGCTAACAGCAAATTTGTATTAAGTTCTACTAAAAACGGAAATATTACTGTGGTATCCAATAGCTCAACTAAATTGAGTAAAGGGGATGCGACTGCAGTACTAGCTGATGTTCTTGTCGGAACAAAACTTGAAGCAAAGGGAGTATATGATTCTCAATTAAAAGTATTAAATGCAAGCGATATAAAACTTTCATCTAATACCCAAAACGAAAATCACTAAATCAGTTTTAGTTCTACCGTAAAAACTTCCCCAAAAGGGAAGTTTTTACTTTTTGGCTGTTATGTTAAAATAACTCTATGACTAAAAAAGCAGTTTTTGCAGGAGGGTGCTTTTGGGGTTTAGAAGAACTCATAAGGAAACAAAAAGGAGTAGTAAATACTATAGTCGGTTATACGGGCGGAAGTGTTGTTGATCCTACATATCATAATCACGAAGGCCATGCGGAAGCCGTGGAAATAGAATACGAGGATACAGAAACTTCTTATAAAAATCTACTCGACTTTTTCTTTCAGATACATAATCCCACAACTTTAAATCAACAAGGAAACGATCGAGGGACTTCATATAGATCTGCAATTTTTTATGGAAACGATGAAGAGAAGAAAGAAGCCGAAGATTTTATAGAAATTGTAAATAAATCCAAACGTTGGAAAGATCCTGTGGTTACAACCCTCGAACCACTCACGAAATTTTATCCAGCTGAGGAATATCATCAAGATTACTTGCAAAAGAACCCTGGAGGCTATACTTGTCACGCTATATATTTTGATAGTTACCTCTAGTTAATGGCTTGTCTGTCCATAAAATGTTGTCATTATGTCGTCCTAGTTACGTCATAATAGCTAAATGACGACAACATCATTAGAGAATATGATAGAAATAAATAATAAAAAACCAGTTTGGTTTAAAAAAAGAAAGTACATTTTAGGGTGGATTCCTAGTGTGTGGCAAGGCTGGGCTATCTTAGCCCTCTATATTTTTCTAGTTATCTTTGATTTGCGCTTTATTCAATCTTCTCAAAGTACCATGCATGGGGTTCTCATAAAATTCATTCCTAGGCTCATATTTTTATCTATTGCTTTCTTTTTTATTTGCTACAGAAGAGCTGAAGGTGCAAGTTGGCGCTGGGGGGACAAATAGTTATCTAGGGAGTATAATAGGTATTATTATTAATAAATGGTCTCTTAAGCCTTTTCGGTCTAAGGAGAATAAAATTTATGATTTATCTATTTATGTTAGGGAGGATTATATTAGGTGGTTATTTTATAATGAACGGATATAACCATTTCAAGAATCTGGGGATGCTTTCTGGTTACGCGCAGTCTAAAAATGTCCCCATGCCAAAGGCAGCCGTGGCTTTGGCAGGACTCATGCTCCTATTCGGAGGGTTAGGTATCCTCTTAGGGGTTTATATAGAAATTTCTGTTCTCCTCATCTCAGTATTTTTATTTATTACGACTTTTCAAATGCATCAGTATTGGAAAGTAGCCGACCCAATGGCAAAAATGGGAGAGAGAGTAAACTTTATGAAGAATCTTGCGCTCTTGGGCGCAGTTCTCATGCTTCTTTCTATTCCTGTACCTTGGATGATGTCTTTGTTTTAATTGGCGCCAAAAATAAATTCCCAGACTTTTTCGACCCAGTTCTTTGAAGGAACTGGGTTTTCCGTTTGGGCTAGAGATGTTCTTTCGGATAATGCATTTATAACGCTAGCGCTGTTTACATTTGAAGTTTGAGAAGTAAGTTCTTCCTTTAATTTTGGTGGCAATTCTGCCAAAGAAGTCTGGAGAGGTTTCTTTGTTGTCTTCACAGCAATTTTAGGAGAATTGGAGCTTTTTATGGCTACAATTTTTTTAGGTAGTTTTTCCTCGGATACAAGTGGGACTTGATGTAGGGGATTTGTGAAATTCCCCATGATGCTATTCCAGTTTTTGCCTGATGAAGCAGACAACGCATAAGCTGTTTCCCATATTTTGTTTGTTAAGATGTCGTTTTTTGTGCCTCCATCTTCCGCTTGCATAGTTCCTAAATAGTCCAGCGGTGAATTACCTGTCTTAGTCCAATCGCTCAGATTTTCCCCAAGAGCAAGTATGCCTTCTATCGCCCAGCTTGTAGAAGAAACATTGTCGCTCCAGCCACCGTTATCTTTCTGGCTTGTTTTTAGGAAAGCTTCTGCTTTCGCTATAGAATTTTTCACTTCTTCGTTTTGGTTCCAGCCAGACAATGCCTCGATGCCCGCTCCAGTCATATCTAAGCTATTGTTCCAAGAGCCCTCCTCGGATTGAGTTTTAATTACAAACGATATATCATCGCTTATCATCTTGTCTTCGAATTTGTAGCCGGCATTTTTAAGAACAGTTAGAGCAAATATATCATCATTATCTTCGTGCAAATCTCCGAATTGTGTTCCGTCGAAGCTATCGACTATTTTTTGTACATAATTTATGCCGTTAGCATCGTACGGATTAATTCCGAGGGACATGAGAGCCATTGCGCGTCTTTCATAGTCAGTAAGGAGAGTTCCACTTATAGGATGCTTCAAAAGATAATCTTTTAGGACATTTTTATTTGCTTCATAGCCGGAATTTACTGCTAAGGCAAATCCAGACCAGTCTGTATATATCTCTTCACCGAAAGATCCGTCCCAGTTTTGGTTTTTGAGTAAAAAATTAAATGCTCTATTTTTATCGAAAGATTTTTTTGTAGCCGTAATGACTAGTGTTGGCAAAGTGGCAGGCTCCTTAGAGGTAGGAGATACGAGAATAGCACCAGAACCGATGGTAGAGACATTTGGGGTAAGAGTTACGGTGTCAGTGTTTAGAAACCCTGTAGCGCTCCCTGATACAACGTAAGGGCTAGTAGTATCTAAAGTAGTAGAATAAGTACCATCGCCAAGGACGTTTGCGGGTGCACCATTTATATTTATAATTCCACCGGTCGCGGGGGTCCATACTGGATTAAAACTTGAATCAAGTCCGAACTCTAAAAGTGTGAAAGTTACTTTTTCATATTGTACAGGATTCATGTTAGATAATGAAAGCTTGAGAGGGTTAATGTTGTAGTTTACGAGAATGTGTTCACCGGGAGAAAGGATGTGAGCGCTTAAGGAAGTTGAGCCGTAGTGAAGATCCCCAAACCATCCCCAGTAAATATTATTTGCAAAATCATTAGATATTCCGCCGAGTGAACTGAGAAAAGCATCAGTCCCAAACCAAGACCAAGTATTTGTAATTCCAGATTGCAAGATGGCGCAATATGCGCTAACTGTCATCGTGCCGTGGTTATCGCTATCACAGGGAGCTACGTTTATATCCTGATTGTATAATGTCCCCGTGCTGGTTTCTATGTCTAGGTGGATGGCAGTATCGGCGAAAACAGGTTTTGATATTAAAAATGCTAAGGCTAAGACTGTAAAAACAAATAGAATTTTATTCTTCATATGATTGTGTACTTAACTAATAAATAGGTTTTTCGTATTTCCAAGATACGACGTCCCCGGGGTTAATAATTTGGGTGGACACCCCTAGGCTCGCTTCGTTTCCGTTTACATAATATATCCACGCATGGTCTTTATCTCCGGAAACTCCATTTAAAGATATGATGAATTTTCCAATCCCGCTATAATTCTTTTCTGTAAAAGTTACCTCCTTTTCTTCCATAAGTTTTTTCATAAAATCGTAAACTGAGGTTTTTTGGTTTATTTTTCCTATATATTTTATTGAATTTATTTCTAGAGTTGTATCTATACCGTTGTCTTTGGGGATTTGGTATTGTATCTTCTCTTTGTTTACTAAAGGTAGAGAAGCGGGGAAGGAAGTAATGGGAGAGTTAGAAGTGGTAGAAGAAAGTAAAGAATTAGAAGTTTCTTCGATTGCCGTAGGGGTGGGCCAAGAAATATAAAATTTAGCTACAAAAAATATTAGTATAGATAAGGCGATGAAAGTTATTGTTATTTTATTTTTTATTTTCATGTAGTTATCAATTTTGCACAAAAAAAATTCTGCAGAGCAGAATTTGGCAACTTTCTTCAGAAATAGAAGAAGGTTTATCCTGCTCGGGACTTCACCCCGCCATGGCGGAGCAAGTAAAATGATTGGTAGTCGGACTTGTTCCTTATCGCCAAAGGCGAATCAGGACTTACCGTAGCGGCACTGTACTGGAATCAAACCAGTTTCCCCAATCACTTCTTTTAATTTTTCTAAAGGAACTATTTTAGTATATACTTACCGTATCTTATGTCAAAGATTGTTGTGGAAAAACGAATTATGACCTTTGGAACCTTTGATGGATTACATAGAGGCCATTTAGAATTCTTCAAACAGGCGCGCAAACTTTCCAAGAATCCTTTTCTGATCGTATCTATAGCACGAGACAAAAACGTCCGTAAGATAAAAGGATCCTTGCCACATTACAAAGAAAATAAAAGAATGGCTTTAGTTAAAGAAACAAACTTAGCAGATAAGGTGGTTCTAGGAGGTCTTAAATATCATATACCGCACATCATAAAAATGTACCCAGATATAATTGCTTTGGGTTACGACCAAAAAGAATATGTTGAAAATTTGCAAAAGGATCTTAAAAATAATGGAATTTTAGTCAGAATAGTTCGACTTCGTCCTTATAAAGAAACTGTATATAAAAATCATTTACTAAAATCTTCGCAAAGTAGAAAATAAATATTTTATAAATCTTTTCTTTTTATTCTAGAAGAAAGATATACTCCATAGAGCATAATGGTTCCTAAAATTAAAAATATAAAATTGAACGAAGGTAAAAAATTAAGTAAAATTAAAGCCGATATTGGAGCAATAATATATG
Organism: Minisyncoccia bacterium; assembly: GCA_038245685.1. Classification (GTDB taxonomy): domain Bacteria; phylum Patescibacteriota; class Minisyncoccia; order Phycocordibacterales; family UBA9973; genus UBA9973. The sequence goes on along the minus strand of JBBRSF010000009.1, from coordinate 5,036 downwards.
AGACAGGACCTGTATTTCTATAAACAGAGATAAATTCATCATTCCTGCTCTCTATGTGTTTGAAGAAATATACATCGCTCATTACTTCGATCATGGCAGCGCCTACTCTAGTAGAAAAAAGGGCAAGTGCCCAGATCCAAATGACCGGCTTGGTCAGAAAGAAAAGACAGAGAGTGGAAATACTTAGTATAGAAAATCCTAGCATAAGCATTTTCCTTTCTCCGATTTTGTCAGAATAATTACCAAGAGGGAATTGAAGTAAAACAAAAGGAAGAAGCATCACCGTAAATATTTCACCTATTTGTACCCAACTAAATCCTAAATGAGCTGATAAATAAATCGGGGTGTAGATTATCATCCATACGAAGAAGAATTGTAGAAGGAAGTTTATCTTATAAGCTCGTGTAAGGTTTTTATTGGCAAAAAATTTCTTAAAAGATTCCCAGCCAGCTACTTTATCATATATTGGTTCTTTCATATTTTTTAAACCTAAAAATACGATAAAAATAAAAACTGCCATTATCATAAAGGCGACAAAATAAAGGAAAGAGAGCGAAGAAGTAAAGAATGCTTTAGTAGAGATAGCCTGACCGCTAACCCAAGCAAGGTTAATAGTGGTAAGGTAAAGACCGCGCACTCTCCCCATAGAAGAATTTTTGGAAAATATCTGTAAAATCCCATCTATCGCGAAGATGATCAGATTATTGAGAGTTAGATAAAAAATAAAAATGAAAATCAGTTCGTAACTACTTTTAAGAGTGGAAAGAAGAAGCAACGAAAGAGCATTTAAAATAGAAGAATACAAAAGAAATTTATATTCTCCCATTTTTCGAATAATAATTGGAGTAAAGAAAAGTAATACAAGAGAGCAAATAGAGCCGGCTACATAAATGAGGGGTACTATTTTTATTCCGGCAAGCATGGAGAGAAAGCTAGAGTTTATATAGGCAGTAAAAGCGAAATGTAAAGAAAGCAAAAAACCCAAAAAAAATATAATTTTTAACTTCGGGTTTTTTTGAAACATTTTTTAATTATACACTTAATATGACTGGAATAACTAGAGGTCTTTTGGCTGTCTTTTGATAAAGGAATTTAGATATATTTTCTCCCAAGTTTGCCTTTATGACATCAAAGTCTACTAGGCTCCTTCCTGCTGTTGAGTCTTCTACTGATTTTTTTATTATCAATCTTACTTGTCGTAAGAGTTCTTGGTTTTCTTTTAAATAAACAAAGCCTCTGGAGATAAGGTCTGGAGATTTTTTAAGCTTTCCGGTTTTCTGATCAAGGAGCGCGATGATGACGAACATTCCGTCTTGCGCAAGCATTACTCTGTCTCTGATGACTACGTCTTGTGTGTCGCTGATCGAGGTTCCGTCTACCATCATCACTCCGCTCGGAGCTTTTTCTTTTCGAGTTACAATTTTTTGTCCGTCTGCAGATATTTCTATAATAGAACCGTTATCCGGAACTACCACATTTTCTTCTGGCATTCCTACTTCCATGGCGAGCTCTTTATGAAGCACCAGTCGGTAATGGTTGCCATGAATCGGAATGAAAAATTTCGGATGCGTTTTTCGATGTAGCCACTTTACGTCTTCTTTGTTTCCATGTCCGGTCGCGTGTACAAAATCTTCTCCAGCTGTTCGATAGCTTATGACTCGGACTCCTTGACGAGCGAGGCTGTCCTTCATTTTTTCCACTTGTCTTTCGTTGCCGGGGACAATCGAAGCAGAAAGAATAATCGTATCTCCTTTATGCAAGGAGAATTTAGTGTGTGTTTTGTTCGCCGCACGGTTTAAAGAAGCAAATTCTTCTCCTTGGGCGCCTGTCATCAAGATGACCACTTTGTTCGGAGGATAATTATTTGTTTCTTCTATCCCTATGATCGTGCCTTTTTTGGGATGGAAGAATCCTGCTTCTATGGCTACATCGATATTTGTTTTCATTGAACGTCCGTCGAGCGCTATCTTTTTACCTAGAGCTTCGGCTACTTTTACTACATGGGCCAAACGCGTAATGTGTGAGGCAAAAGCAGCGATGATAATCCTTCCGTTTATCTTTTTGATAAGATTTTCTAGGCCTTGATGAACTTTTATTTCTGGTAGAGAAAATCCTTCGTTTTCAATGTTGGTCGAGTCAGTCATAAGGAGGAGAACTTTTGCTTTGTCGAATATAGAGTATTCTTTTTCTTCTTCTTTTGTTACAATGCCGTCGATTTGATCGAGCTTATAGTCTCCGGGAGTTACGATCCAACCATGTGCAGTTTCTATGATTATGCCCATAGAGTCAGGGATAGTGTGAGTTACACCGAAGAAATGGATTTTTATATTTCCACAAGTTATTACTGAGTCTTTCTCGACTATATTTTCTTTCATCGCTGGCAGGTGAGGGAATTCTGCTTGACGTTTGCGCATCATAAGAATAGAAAGATTTCTCGAGTAAACTGGAGGGTTTCCTATTCTCGAGAGAACGAGGGGAACGCCGCCGATATGGTCTAAGTGTCCGTGAGTGATTATCAAAGCGCGGATTTTTTCTTTTCTTTCTTCGAGGTAGGTGGTGTTTGGAATCACATAATCTACACCCGGAGTCGCTTCGTTTGCAAAGTGCATACCGGCATCTATTACTACGATATCGTCCCCGATTTCAATCGCTGTCATGTTTTTTCCTATTTCTTCTACACCTCCGAGCGGTATAATTCTGATGACCCCACTTTCAGGAGGAGGGATTTTTATTCCTTTATTATTCTTTGATTGAGAGTTTGGTTCGTATGCATGTGCTCCTTTGTTGCCACCGAATCTTTTCTTGGTGTATTGGAAAGTAGAGTTTTTTTGTGTTTTTCGTTGCGTATTTCTATGCTCTCCATTTTTACCTACATTTATATGTGAGGCACGAGGCGATGATTTGATGCTTCCCACGTTTTCTGACTTATTTTCAATATTTGTCTCTTCTCGGTTTTCATTGCCGTTCTCTTTATTGAGAGAGCTGAATGGTAATCTGGTTTTCTTTGTCATTTCTTTTTATTATCTTTATTTTTTATTAATTAACTACTTAGAGAATATTTTCCAGACATTCTCGATTTCTGTATACCAAAGGTATACATTTGCAAATCGATCCTTCGGGGAGGTTATATGTTCGATGGAAAGACCATGGAGCTTAGGCGATACGACATAAATGAAATTTGGACTATAAAGAAAGACAGCCGGCATGTCGTGCTTTATTTCAGTTTCAAATTGGGCGTATTTTTTAATTCTCGAATCTTTATCTAAGGTCGTAAATGCGTCTTGTAAAATTTTGTCTACTTTAGCGTTCGTATACATGGCTACATTGAGGCCAGGATCTTTTCTTTGCGAAGAATGCCAAAAAGCAAATAGGTCTGTTTCATGTTTTATAATTTCTCCGAAAAGAAGCGCATCATATTTCCTAGGACGAATCACTCCTTGGTTTAGATTTCCAACTTCGAAAGTTTTTATATCGACTTTGATTCCGACTTTTGCAAGGTCTTGCTGTATCAAGAGGGCCGTCTTGGTAAGCTCGGGAGCATTACCTGTCGAAATAGAAAACTGTAAAGATTGGGTACTTTTGCTTTTCTTTTTGTCGGTGGAAGTTTTTACTAAAAATCCATCTGGTCCCATTTTCCATCCATCTTTTGCAAGATTATTTTGAATTGTTTGTATTGTTGCTTCTCGATCCAAAGAAGTTTGGGGCGCGATAGTTGTGTATGAATTCAACATGGTTGGAGGAATAGGTCCGTCAATAGGAAGACCATATCCAAATAATACATCACGAATTATCTTGTCTTTGTCGATGGCTTTATTTATAGAATCTGTTATTACTTTATCTATAAAAATTTGGTTTTGGTTTTGATTAAAGAAAAGTCCGAAAACGCGGGGCAGGACAGAGGAATCTATCAAATAGTTTCTTTCTTTCAGTATTTCGGCATTAAGAGGAGTGATAGAGCTTATTTGGTCTACTTCTTTATTTTCTTGTGCTTTTATGAGTTCGTCTTCGCTGGCATAAAAATGTAAACTTATATTAGCGATATACGGAGCTCCTAGGGCGAATTTATCATATGGAACTAATTCATATGAACTGATTGCTCCAGAAGATTCTCTTGTTACATTTTTTACCATGTATGGTCCAGAACCAATCGGAGAAATATTGGCAGTGTTCAGTTCCACCGGAGAGTTATTCCAAACGGATTGAGGCACTATTCCCAAGGTGGCATTTTCCAAAAAGGAAGGATAGGGTTGCTTTAGATCAAATTCTACGATATCTTCGCTTACTTTTACAGGAGTAATGCCGTCCCAATCCACCTTGCGCGGACTTTTAGTGGTAGGGTCCTTGGCTTTGTTCACAGTGAAGACTATATCATCTACTTTTACGGGATTACCATTTTGGAAATAAATGTTTTTTTTCAAAGTGAAAGTATAAGTTAAACCATCTTTAGAGATATCATACTTTTCTGCAAGATCAGGAGTTATAGTGCCGTCAGGATTTTTTCTCATCAGTCCAGAATATACTAGTTCAACCATGTCTTGGTCTGTGGGAGTGGTGGCCAGGATCGGATTTACAAATCTAGGAGAGCCCATGATTCCTTCCGAAATAGATCCACCTCGCAAAGGTACGGAGACCATGAGAGATTTATTGATACTCTCGAGTATGGAAAGGGTACTGATCAAAAGAGTCAGTAGTAAAACCAAAAAAATAATCCACTCCCGACCTGAGAAGGAGGCTATAGCTAAATTTATTTCGTCTTTTTTAGGCAATTTAAAATTGCGTTTATTGCTGTAGGGATTTTCCATATTTAGATGAAAACCAAGAAAACGGACAATGCAAAATATTAAGTATCTTATTTATTTTATCCTAGCTGAGCTTTTACTATTATAGACAATAGAGCAAATAAAGCAAAAAGAATTCCACAGACAATGGATAGATAAAAAAGAAACTTTTCAAAACCGCGGCGAGTGTGATGGAAGGAATCAGTGTCGTTTCCACCTAGTGCTCCTCCCATGCCCGCTGCAGACTGCTGAAGCAGT
>JBBRSF010000008.1:0-21051 GCA_038245685.1 Minisyncoccia bacterium | reverse complement strand
GCGCGGAAAGAAGGGTCGTTTTTCCTGCCTATTCTCTGAAGTCTTATTTTTAACATAGCTAGAGCTTAACATAAATTTTTAAAAAGACAAGCAGAATTACAAAAGCGGCATGTGTAGAGGTCCCGAGGGACATTCACATACCGCTTGGCGATAGATTCGACGAACTTAGGGGTCGTCGACTACCCTTCTCTTTAATGACCGTTTCCGGTATTGAAGGAGACATTCTGTCCGGAGGATTTTCCCCCGCCAGTGCTGACGGTCGTTCCCGTCGAGAGCTGGTAGGGATTGCCGTAGGTCATGTTGACCCCACCGCCTCCGTTACCATTGCCGCAATTCCCGTTGTTACGGGCGATGGCGGAACATCCGTCGTTGTAGCCGTAGCCGTTGGACGACTGAACTACGACCGGTCGCTGGCGATCTGCCATTTTGAGGTTATACTCAGCCTTGGCCGGGCTGATTTGCTCATCGGAGTGCTGCTCCGACTTGGTGACTGCCCCGAGGGCATCGGTAGCGGTCGTCGAGTCGTTGTGGACCTCGATGAGCGCACCTGGCGTCTCGATGTATGAATCGTTGACCGGCATCGTCGCACAGCCTACGAGGACAAACGACAGAACTGCAGTGATTGCGAAGAACAGACTTTTCATTTCACTCTCCAGTGGAGTAGGGGCTCACAATGCCTCCCCTTACTCCTTTGTATATAGTATAGCATAATTTGGGTTGCTTGTCAACCATGATTTATGCTATATTTAAAGGGTGAAAAACAAGAAAAGTAAAGCCTTAAATACCGTGGAAGGGGTTATCTCTGTATCAGCCAAGGGCACAGGCTACGTAAAATTTCTAGAAGGAAAAGACGATGTCGAAGTGGACTTTAAGCATTTACATACGGCACTACATGGTGACACTGTTTTGATACTCCTCCACCCGAGGGGATCCGGCAGACAAACTGGTGAAGTTAGCAAGATACTTTCGCGCGCAAAGATGCGCTTTGCGGGTGTGCTCGAAGAAGAAAATAAAATGTATTTCTTAAAACCCGATGATACAAAGATGTACACGGATATACTCATACCGAAAGAAGAACTCCATAATGCAAAAGTGGGACAGAAAGTTTTCGCAGAAATAATTTCTTGGAAAGAAGCAGCCAAAGCCCCGATAGGAAAGATCATAAAAGTTTTAGGAAGGCCCGGCGAAAATAATGCTGAGATGCATGCCATAGCTATAGAAAAAGGATTCGCCGCCGAACTTCCGACCGATGTCGAAGCTGAAGCGCGAAAAATAAAACAAAATGGCATCAAAGAAACAGACTATCGAGACCGCCGAGACTTTCGAAAGACTCTCACCTTTACTATCGACCCCGCAGACGCCAAAGACTTTGATGACGCGATATCTTTCAAAGAATTAGGGAAAGATCTATTTGAAGTAGGCATTCACATTGCCGATGTTTCTTATTATGTACGGCCCGGAAGCGCCCTCGACAACGAAGCTAAAGAGCGAGGCACTTCTGTTTACCTTGTAGACCGCACTATCCCCATGCTTCCCGAAGTCTTATCGAACGACCTCTGCTCTCTGGTGCCGAACAAAGACCGCTTGACCATGAGTGCGGTTTTTATCCTAGATAAATCCGCAAATGTAAAAGAAGAGTGGTACGGACGCACAGTCATTCACTCGGCAAAGAGATTTACCTACGAAGAAGCTGAGGAATCTATTAAGAAAGCCTCTCTCCCTTTACATAAAGAACTCGGGATATTAAACGATATGGCTAAACAGCTGACCCAGAAAAGATTTGAAATGGGTGCAATATCCCTCGAACAAGACGAAGTCAAATTTGTGTTGGATGAAAAAGGGACGCCAATAAAAGTTATCAAAAAAGAACGTGGAGATTCAAATAAACTCATCGAGGAATTCATGCTTCTGGCAAATCGTAAAGTAGCCGAAGTTCTCTCACCAAAACATGAAAAAGGAAGAAAGATGAAGATTCTTCCGGCTCCCGAAGAAAGAATTTCTCTTTATCGAGTCCACGATCTCCCTAGTAAAGAAAAGATGGCAGACCTCGCTTTTTTCTTGCGAAGCTTAGGACACAAAGTAAGCTTAAAAGACGGCATCATCCCAACTCATGAGATCAACAGACTTCTTGAAAGTCTGTCCGCAAAAAAGGGAGGGAAAGAAAATCCCATGAGCGACACTGTCCACCGCGCAGTCATACGGTCCATGGCCAAAGCAATTTATTCCACCAAGAACATCGGTCATTATGGATTAGCCTTTGAATACTATACACACTTCACCTCCCCGATCCGTCGATATCCAGATATCATCATTCATCGACTACTTTTGGAATATTTACTGGAAAAAAATAAAAAGATAAATTTCCCTAAACAGAAATGGGAAGAATACGAACGGGTCGCGCGCATTTCTTCTGAACAAGAAAAAAGAGCTAGCGACGCAGAAAGAGCTTCGATAAAATACAAGCAAGTAGAATATATGTTGAACCACGTCGGTAAGTCATATGAAGGAGTTGTGAGCGGCATCACAGAATGGGGTATGTATGTAGAAGAGCTCGAGACGAAATGCGAAGGCATGGTCCGAGTACGCGACATGGAAGATGACTTTTATACTTTCGACGAAAAAAAGCTTGAACTAGTGGGCCAGAAAAAAAAGAAAAAATATAGGTTCGGTGATAGAGTAAAAATAAAAGTGAAAGCAGCTGATTTGGAAAGAAAAACTATTGATTATACTTTAATATAATGCGTCCCCTAAAAAAAATAGAAGAAAAGACAAGAAAAAGAATTGACACTATTTTTTATGTAATTTTTACCTGTATCATTGGTATATTTTTTGCATCTTTTTTTCTTTTTGCAATTCAGAATTTCAATTCTAATCCAATCCAGCCTACTAATAATACTGCAGCGGTAGTGCAAATAATCCCTAGAGAAAGTATCAGTAGGACACAACAGAAATATTATTATACAAACAAAAATACTAACGGACTCCAGAAGATCTCCGCTAAAGCATACTTAGTAGGAGACTTAAATACAGGCGAAATTATAATTTCCAAAAATCAGGAAAATATCATGCCGATCGCCTCGATGTCTAAACTCATGACGGCGCTAGTTACGAGCAAGATCCAAATGGATACTGATATAGCCAAGGTTTCTAAGTCCGCTCTCGCAACTTCCGGCACGAACGGCGAACTAAGACTCGGAGAAAAAATCAGCACTAGAGAATTGCTATATCCTCTCCTTCTAGAATCGAGCAATGATGCCGCCGAAGTACTAGCCCAACATTTCGGCCGAGATAGTTTCATAAAGAAAATGAACGAAACTGCGCAAACTCTCACCATGTTAAATACTTCTTATGAAGACCCGAGCGGACTTTCTCCCAACAACAAATCCACTGTCGTAGATATGTTTAAACTCGCTGGATATTTAGTTAAGCAAGAACCTGCCCTCTTAAGCATTACCGGAAAAAGGAGCTATTCTACCAAGAAGCACAGCTGGTCCAACATCAGCCAGTTTTTAAGGGATGAGGGATACTTCGGCGGAAAGAGCGGATACACAGATCCGGCCAAACAGACTGTAATCTCGCTTTTCAATCTCCCCCTCGGCAGGAGTGGATCTCGCCCGATCGCTATCACACTTTTACATAGCGCAGACAGACATCGAGATGTGGAAAACATTTTAAAATATCTTAAGAAATATGTTTATTACGGAGGTGAAGCAGATGCCAATACAGACTGGGTCGGTCAAAAACTCGCTATGCCTGAGATAAAAGACCCTGACTTTGTGACGCTAGCATTCGCAGGAGACATAATGCTCGACCGAGGAGTTAGAAATTCAGTGGTGAAAAATTTCAATAATGACTATTCCGCGCTTTTTGAAAAAGTAGATGTATTGAAGAAATCCGACATTTCTTTCGCAAACTTAGAAGGCACTGCTTCCGACCAAGGCGAAGACCAGAAAAATTTATATTCATTCCGTATGGATCCAGCGGTTGTTCCTGCATTAAACGGTGCAGGCTTCAATGTCCTATCTGTTGCAAATAATCATGTAGGCGACTGGGGTAGACCTGCATACATGGACACGCTAGCTCGACTTAAAGAAAACGAAATACTTTATACAGGAGGAGGCAATACAAAAGCTGAAGCAGAAACTCCAGCAATTATTGAAAAGTATGGTATGAAAATTGGATTCCTCGGATTCTCGGACAAGGGTCCAGCCTATCTAGAAGCAGGTGTGGATAAAGCGGGTCTGCTTCTGGCAAGTGATCCACACTTTGATCAAATAATCCAAAATGCTGCAAAGCAAGTCGATTACTTGATAGTTTCGTTTCACTTCGGAGAAGAATATCAGACCAAGCATAATGCCCGACAAGAATTCTTAGCGCATCAGGCAGTAGATGATGGGGCAAAAATCGTAATCGGCGCGCACCCTCACGTAGTCGAAGATACAGAAGTATATAAAAATAGTTATATCGCCTACTCGCTTGGAAACTTTATTTTTGATCAGAAATTTGCTGTGAACACAATGCAGGGTTTGCTACTAGAAGTAAAACTGTGGCGCGACGGATCCATGGATATAAAAAAGGACAAGACGCAATTAAATTCTGTCTTCCAGCTTCAAAAGATAATACCGGGTAAAGAAGAAACAGTTAAGTTTTAGTAGAACTTTCATTCACTATTGACAAATTTCCGTTTACATACTAAAATTTTTGTGAATTGATTCAAAGGAGATAGAGATGAAAAAAAACGTTAAGATCGTGAGTAGCAAGGAACAGGAGGAAGGCTCTGGTACGTTGTCTTCCTCCCTGAGCCGTTTCGAAACAGTGGGACGAAACGGGCAAGGTCCTGGAAGAAGTCGTCGTATTCCCCCGAAGCCATCTCTGGCCGAAACCGAGGGGGACGAAATCTCGAACGACGACGCAGAGTAATTTCGTTTATCGCAGCCAAACGCCCCACCAACCAGTGGGGCGTGCTTTATTTTAGACAAATTATTTCGCAATTTGTGTCGCTTCTTCAAATTTGATTGAAAGAAGTTTTGATGCTCCGTCTCCACCGATGGTTACACCATAGAGCACTCCTGCGCGCGACATGGTTTCGCGATTATGAGTAACTACGATTAGTTGAGAATGATGCGATAACTTTTCAAGCATATCACCGTATTTACGGGAGTTAGCTTCGTCGAGGGCAGCATCAGTCTCATCGAGCACAAGAAAAGGCGGAGGATTCACTTGAGACATAGCAAAAAGTAGAGCTATCGAAGTCAGAGATCTTTCTCCGCCAGAAAATGCGTGAAGCTCTTTTACTTTTTTGTGGGGCAGAGAAACATTTATTTCTATTCCCTGTTCGAAGCTTATTTCTTCTTCTGCTTCACCTTCTCCTCCTACTTCTTCATAACCTTCGGGATTTAGATTTTTTTTCTTTTTATTTTCTACCACTATCGAGAGCGATCCATGTCCTCCCCCAAACATAAGCGAGAAAAATTCTTGAAACTCCACATTTATTTTCTTTACTCCCTCTTTAAACTCTATATCTATTTTTTCCTTAAGTTCAGTTATCAACTTCTCAAGGGAGTCTATGCTTTTTTCTAAGTCCAGAAGCTCTTTTGCTAAAAACTGATCTCTTTCCGATACTTGGGCATATTCTTTCATGAGTTCGGCACCGTTCCCAAGACCACTATCTTCTAATTTTATTTTTATTCGTTCAATCTTTTTCTTTTGTTCTTCCGAGGTAACGGTTCCTTCATCAGTTATATTAAAATGCTTGTAAGACAAGATATCTTGGCCCACCAGCGCTGTTCCCTCTTTTATTTCATTAAGAAAAGCATCGTGTCTGATCTTTAAATTAACCTCTTTTATAGAAACAAGATCAAGAGCAGACATGAGTTCTTGCTGTCGGACCTTGAAAGAAAATTTTTCTCTCTCTAGATCTCGAAGTTCTTCCATCTCTTTATTTAATTCTTGGCGTAGTTTTTGGGCTTCACTAATCTTTTCTTCTTCTTTCTTCTCAATATTTTTCATCTCCTCTTTTATCTCCAGCTCAGTTTTCTTCAGGTTTTCAATTTCTAAATTTTCCTTAGAGCGTTCGGTATTCTCTCCTGAGAATTTTTTGAGAATATTCTTGATTCGATCAAGAATCGGCTTTATATCATTAATATTTTCTTTGGATACGGCTTCGTCAATGGAAAGATTTATCTCGCTTACTATACTTTTCATTTCCTCCTGCGATATTTCCATTATTTCTGCCTTTTCCTCTCTGTGTCTTTCCTCAAGCTCGATCATTCCTTCGATTCTACCGAGTTTTCTATCCATTTCTCCTTTCAAATTTCGAATCGAGTTTATCTCGTGTTCAACAACTTTCAATTCTTCTAGCTTTTTATTTGAAGAAGTATTTGTAGTAGTTTCGGTCGCCGATATTTTCGAACGTATATTATGGAGCTCCGTTTCTAGTTTACTTTTCTCACTAGATAAATTTGCTTCTTCTTTTTCTAGATATATACTCTCTCTTTTCAAGTATTCACGATAAAGATTCCCGAGTTCCGCTTGCAATTCTTTTGTCTTTTCGAATTTTTCTACTTGTTTATTTAGAAAATTTAAATGCGGAGCATTCTCCCTACGGAGCATCGTCACTTCCTTCATGTTTAAAGTGGTACGTTCAAGCTTTCTAACAGACTCTTTTATTTTATATTGATATATTTTAAGTCCCAGCGCGTCTTCTACCATCTCTTTTCTGTCTTTAGAACTCGCGTTTAATATTCTGTCCGCTTCTCCTTGAGAGATAATATGGTGCCCAGAAGAACCGATGTTCACCGAAGCAAGTAAATTATGAATATCTTTCAATCGTACTTCAGTGCCATTCAAAATATACTTATTCAAGCCATCTGGGAAAACTTCTCGCCCGATACTTATAGTTTCGAAATTTAAATTTATATTTTCGCCTCCTTCGTTGGTGAGTTTGAATACATGATCCTTATTATTGAAATATATAGTGACCGAAGCCCGCGAACCTTTAGGTAGATTTTTAGATCCCTTAAAAACAAGATCGGATCCTCCTTTTCCTCGCATCGACTTCATAGACTGCTCGCCGAGAACAAACCTAATAGCTTCTACTACGTTTGATTTACCAGATCCATTAGGACCTACGATAGAAACTATCGGACTCTCAAATTCAAGGTTTGTTTTTTGGGCGAAAGATTTAAATCCGTTAATTTGAAGATTTTTTAGTCTCATTAATTATATTATATTTAATCTAACCAATTTTTTACTTTAAGAGCTGCTTCGGCTGCTTTTTGTTCGGCTTCTTGCTTACTCTTTCCTTTACCTTCGGCTATGAAATCCTTTCCGAAATAAATTCCGACTGTAAAATGTTTATCGTGATCAGGTCCCGCTTCATGCAGTACTTTATAAAGAGGAGTGGCCTGCACAAATTCCTGTGCTTTCTCTTGCACCAGGGATTTTGAGTCCCTCCAAAGCTTCTTATTTACTATTTCATCCGTTTCCGGAAGTAAAGTTTGCGTAATAAATTTATTTACGACTTCATAGCCCTGATCTAAATACATCGCGCCCACCAGGGCTTCGTAGGTGTTTGCGAGTATGTATACGCGGGCTTTACCCGAGTCTTTTGCTTCTCCTTTAGAGAGAAGCAAGTAGTCGTTCATACCTACTTTAGAAGCAATCTCTGAAATTATTATAGCGTTCACGAGCGCAGAGCGGACTGCCGTCAGTTCTCCTTCGGTATAAGTAGGATATTTTTTATATAAATAATCAGTAACAATAAGTTCGAGAACTGCATCCCCCAAAAATTCTAAGCGTTCATTGTGAGAAATCGATGAACTTCCGTTTTCGTTTATATATGATCGATGAGTGAAGGCTTGCTCGAGTAACTTCTTATCATTGAAAGATATATTTATTTTTTTTTCGAAATCTGAAAAGTGTATCATGGCTTAACTTTTATTTTTACTGATAATTTCAACTGCCTTTGCGATAAGCGGAATAATATCATTATAAATACGGAGTTCAGGAATCGCCGAAAGTTCAAACCATCTAGCGTTGTCGAGACCTCCTGACTTTTCTAATACTAAATCCTTATATTCACTTTCAGCTAAAAAATATACTACCCTTTTCAAACTTTTTCCTTTCTCGGGATGCGATGCTACATATTCATTTTCTCCAAGCTTAACCTTTATAGATATATCAAGGCCTATTTCTTCTTTAATCTCACGAACAGTTGCTTCTTCTTCGCTTTCCCCTTCCTCTATGGTTCCTTTGGATATAGTCCAATAACCAAAAACGTCGTGCACCAGAGCAAGCATTATTTTGTCCTTGCCTTCTTCTTTTTTGGTTGCATAAACCAAGGCTCCACCTTTCTTATCAACCGGAAGCTTTTTAACATCTATGGGTTCTTCTTTCTTTTTCTTACTGATTTGTTCCTTACCGGGCTCTCCGATTTCTTTATACACAGCACCTAAGACGCCATTTACAAACTTACCAGAATTCTCTCCTCCGAAAGTCTTGGCGAGCTCGATAGATTCGTTGATAGCTACCTTTGGAGGTACTTCTTTTCGATCTCCAAAGAGAAGCTCGGTTAATCCTATGCGAAGTATGTTTCTATCAATAACCGAAATCTTATCTATCGGCCAGTCGGGAGCTGCTTTTTCAATTATCTCGTCCACCACAGATCGCTTTTTTAATACTTGTTCAATCAGAGAAAAAACGAAAATATCATCTTCGAATCCGGGAGCAAACTCTTTTAAGTTTCTTTTGAGTACTTCTTTTATTTCTTCAGGCGTAGGGTCACGCTTTTTATCTCCTCCTTGGAAATCCCATTCAAAAAGAGTCTGAAGAACTATTGATCTTGAAAGGTGCCGGTTTGCCATTTTTTTAGGCGTTAGGCTCTAGGCTCTAGGCTTTTAGCATTCTTTTAGTGCTAGCGCCTTGTGACCTAATTCCCAATCGCTAATTACTTTTCCGCTTTCTTTGCTTTCGCTTTCTTTTGCTTCTTTTCTGTCTTTTTAATCAAATCCAGGACTTTTTTACCCCGATAATATCCGCAAGAGGAACAAACTGTATGGCGTCTCTTTAAAACTCCGCAGTTCTGGCATTTTGCAAAACTCGTGCTTTTTAGAGCGTGGTGAGAACGCCTGTTCTTCGTATGCGATTTTGTGTGTCTCATTCGTACTACCATAATGTTTTTATAGTAGCATATTCTAAGTTAAATGCAATTTTCAATATAAAAATATTATGCTATACTTTTCCAATGGAAAAAGCTGATAATAAAGACGAAAGCAGGGATCATAAGAAAATCGGCCGAGAATTAGAGCTTTTCACCTTCAGTGATACCGTGGGAAAAGGCCTCCCTTTATGGTTACCTAAGGGTGCTACAGTCCGTCGTGAATTAGAGCGTTTCATCGTTGACGAAGAACTACGCCGAGGATATCTCCACGTCCGCACTCCCGACATAGCCAAACTAGATTTATACAAAAAATCAGGTCACTATCCACACTACAAAGACTCCATGTATGCTCCTATCGTCATAGACGATGAAGAATTCATGCTTCGCCCGATGACATGTCCACATCATTTTGAACTTTATCTTTCAAAACCACACAGCTACAGAGAACTGCCAATGCGTATAGCAGAGCTTGCGCAACTTTATCGATATGAACAATCAGGTGAGCTCATGGGTCTTCAGCGTGTCAGAACTTTCTGCCTAGCTGATGCTCATATTGTCTGCGCAAGTGAAGAACAGGCAGTGGAAGAGATAGGCAGTGCGCTTGATCTTATTGAATATATCACTTCTATCTTTAATCTAAAACTTGATGTTGATTATAGGTATCGTTTATCATTGGGAGATAGGAATAATACTGAAAAATATTACAAGAATGACGAAGCCTGGGAGAAAGGTGAAAACTTGATGCGCGAACTCATGAAAAAGCGCGGTTCGAAATTTGAAGAAGCAAAAGATGAAGCTGCGTTTTATGGTCCAAAGATTGATATTCAAATGAAAAATGTAAACGGTAAAGAAGACACTGCATTTACAGTGCAATACGACTTCTGTATGCCGGGAAGATTTAATCTAACTTATATAGGAGAAGATGGGAAAGATCATCTAGCATTTGTTGTTCACCGGTCTTCCATCGGTGCAATTGAACGCATTATGGCATTCCTCATAGAGAAATACGCAGCTGCTTTTCCCCTCTGGTTATCGCCTACTCAAGTAAAAATCATCCCCGTACGTACCAATCATAACGAATACGCAAAAGAAGTTTACGAATTATTAAAAGAAAATAATATCCGAACAGAGCTTGATGACGCGGATGCAAATTTGGGCTCAAAAGTCCGCCATGCGAAAGATGAAAAAATGCCTTATTGGGTAGTCATCGGCGACAAGGAAATAGAAGCTGGTAAAATTACTTTGGAGTCGAGAGACCACGGTCAGCTTGGACAAATGTCCAAAGAAGAACTTCTGGCTAAATTAATGGAAGAAATAAAAAACAAGAAATAACTAGATATCAATCTCCGCTAATTTTGCGTTTGATTGAATGAAGGATTTCCTAGGAGGAACTTCGGAGCCCATGAGTATGTCGAATATTTTATTGGCTTCTTCTGCGTCACCTATATCCACGCGCTTAAGTACCCTGTGAGCAGGATCCATAGTAGTCTCCCAAAGTTCTTCTGGGTTCATTTCTCCGAGACCTTTAAATCGCTGAATATGAATCTTGCTTGATTTTTTCTTTGTCTCTTCTGGGGTTTCGGCTTCTTCTTCGGCAGCTATTAATTCCGCTTGCTCCCCTGTTTCTATTTCCTGTATTTCACTTATGTCCGCATCTTTGCCGACTATTTTTAATTTCTCTTCATCGGTATAAGCATAAGAAATTTCTTTGCCTTTCTTTATTTTATAAAGAGGGGGTTGAGCTATATAAATATATCCTGCATCTATCACTTGCCTGAAATATCGGTAGAAAAGAGTGAGGAGTAGGGTGCGAATGTGTGATCCGTCTACGTCCGCATCTGTCGCAATTATTATCTTATGATATCGCATCTTCTCGAGGTCGAATGTGTCCCCGATAGAAGTCCCCATAGCGATGACCAGGGACTTCACTTCCTTGGAAGCGA
This sequence comes from Minisyncoccia bacterium, assembly GCA_038245685.1. Classification (GTDB taxonomy): domain Bacteria; phylum Patescibacteriota; class Minisyncoccia; order Phycocordibacterales; family UBA9973; genus UBA9973. The sequence goes on along the minus strand of JBBRSF010000008.1, from coordinate 9,948 downwards.
GCATTTTGTCGATACGTGCGCGTTCTACATTTAATATCTTTCCGCGAAGAGGAAGAATAGCTTGCGTCCGTCTATCTCTACCCTGCTTCGCCGAACCTCCTGCAGAGTCTCCCTCCACAAGGAATAGTTCTGATTCAGATGCGTCTTTGGTCTGACAATCTGCCAATTTCCCCGGCAAGGTCATGCCTTCTAGCGCCCCTTTCCTTAGGACCGAGTCTTTCGCCGCCTTCGCAGCTTTTCGAGCTTTGAGGGCAAGGATTGATTTGTTTATGATACTTTTTGCCTCATCAGGATTTTCTTCCAAGAAACTGGCGAAGGCCTCGCCGAAAACAGTTGCCACTGCTCCTTGCGCCTCCATGCTTCCAAGTTTACCTTTTGTCTGTCCTTCAAATTGTATTTCTCGTAGTTTTACCGAGATAACAGCCGTGAGCCCTTCGAGAACATCATCTCCAGTAAATCCTCCTTCAGATTCTTTCATCATTTCATTCTTCTTGCAGTAGGTGTTTAAAGTTCTAGTCAGAGCTGTTTTAAAACCAGTGACGTGCGTTCCTCCCTCGCCAGTATAAATATTGTTGGCGAAAGGAAATATTCTGTCGGCAATGTCATCTACATATTGCAATGCTATTTCTACTGTCACCCCATCTTGTTCTTTTTCTACGTAAAAAATATTATTTTGAACTGGTTTTTGAAACTTGTTGTAATATTTAACCAATGAGACCAATCCTCCTTCAAAGTAAAAACATACCGATGGCACTTCTTCCCCGAGCTCTCGGAAATAAAATACATCTGAGATGTCTGTTTTCGGATCTATCTCTCGCGCATCGATAATATGAATCTTCAATCCTTTTACGAGGTATGCCTGCTGACGAATATGGTTCACTACTGTGTTCCAATCAAAAAGAATCTTACCAAAGATTTCTTCATCTGGTTCAAAAGTTATGATAGTTCCGTGAAGTTTTGAGGCTCCTACTTTTTTAACAGCTCCTTTTTTCTTTCCTTGCGAATATTCTTGGATATATTTTCCTCCATCTCGGTGTACTTCCGCTTTACAGTAAATAGAAAGTGCATTCACCACAGATGCTCCGACTCCGTGTAATCCTCCAGAAACTTTATATCCTTCACCTCCGAATTTTCCTCCGGCGTGGAGAGTGGTCATGACAGTTTCGAGAGCAGAAACTTTTGTTTTCTTGTGCATGTCTACCGGTATACCTCGGCCGTTATCGGCGACACGAACACGATTTCCTGGAAGCAAAACTATCTCAATATCATTAGAAAAACCGCCCATCGCTTCATCACGGGAGTTGTCAAAAATCTCCCATACTAAGTGATGCAGTCCATCTGGTCCAGTAGTTCCTATATACATGCCCGGACGCTTCCTGACGGGCTCTAGGCCCTCTAAAACCGATATATCTGAAGCATCATAGTGGTGAGTTCCTGCGTCTTTTTCTTTTGCCATATTGATATATTATAGCAAATTTTTAACATGTTTGCTAGTCAATTTAGCTCAAATTATATGAATAAAATAGAATAGTGATTTATTGAAAACTTATTTCCTGTCTTTACATTTTAATCATTTTTATCTAGAATCAGAATATGAAAAGAGTTGATTATGAAATACCCTTAGACGAAGAAAAAGCTTTACTTAAAGATTTAGAATCTAGGCAGGATATCGATGCGGTTCGCATGAAAAGATATCTAGCAATGCCAGACCTATCTCGCAAGGTAGGCAACCCTCTTTATGAGATAATACAGAAGGTTTCTAATCTTCCAATCCTTAAAGATTTTGATCATATAAAAATCCCCGAAATAATATCCACTAAAATTATTTTTGACCTCTTCAATTTCCCTAGCACCCATCCTGCCCGTAGCAAGTCAGACACATACTATGTCACGGATGAACATGTGCTCCGCACCCACGATACCGTATTTTGGTATTACTATTTAAACTTGCCTGAGGTAAGAGAAAAAATTGCTAAAGGCGAAGCTCTCGGCACCATGTGCTATGGCAAGGTATACAGAAAAGATGAGATAGATCGTCGCCACATGAATATATTCCATCAAATGGGCGCTTGGTACTTACAACCCGATTCGCAAGGCTTGATGAAACTCGATGATTTAAAAAATGTACTTTCAGAGATAGTTAAAACAGTCTTTGGGAACGTCGAGTATAGATTTCTAGACGACACCTTCCCCTACACGGATCCTTCGCTTCAAGTAGAAGTAAAAGTTGGGGATGAGTGGGTAGAGATATTAGGAGGCGGCATGCCAAGGAAAAATGTGCTCAAAGATTTCGGGATCGAAGGATACAACGGCTGGGCCTTCGGCTTCGGACTTGAGCGCCTTGCCATCATCAGCATGGATTTGCCCGACATCCGCCTCCTATGGTCAGAGGACCCTCGAGTAGTAAAGCAGTTAGAACTCGGAAAGAAATTCATCGAAGTAAGCAAATTCCCTCCTATTGTCCGGGATATTTCTTTTATTGTTGAGAATACTTTTATTCCGAACGATTATTTTGATTTCGTACGAGAAACAGCTCCGGGAATAGTAGAACAAGTCGAGCTCCTAGACAAATACGAAAATGTTGAAAAATTTGGTGCTAATAAAATTAGTTACGCGTATCGTATCACTTATCGCTCACTAGAAAGAACTCTTACATCTTTAGAAATTGATGAAATTCATAAAAAATTAGAAACTGAAACTGCAAAAGATCTAGGAGCCATCATTCGCTAAATTTTGTTTATTTAATGGTGGCTTTTCTCTACGGTAAAAGTATCTTTGCCTTCTACTAATTCGTGTTTAATCTTAAACTTATCTCCGTCGGGAGTGTAAAAGTCAGTTTCTCCATGATTCTTCGCTGTTTCTAAATACTTATGCATCGCATCACTATGAACTCCGTGGCGGAGGAAATCCTTGGCTTCTTTTGCATCTGTATGAAATCCTACCTCCGTTCCATGTATGTGATGTGTATCCATAAAATTAAAATTATCCTGATAATAAATAACTATACCAAATTTGCTTCTACCGGACTAATTTTCCTACCGTGGCGAGAAAGCACGCAACCGCCCGGACAAAATACTTTTCCATCGTTGTTAGTAAGACATTTTATACAAGCGATAAAATGCCTATGGCACACAGGATTATCACAGTTAACATAATTTTCTGACTCCTCTCCACACTTATCGCATTTGCCTACTACTTTGTGCATAGGATCATCGGTATAAAAGCCCATGGCTACCCTTCCGTCGAAAACGTAAAGCTTCCCTTCGAAATCTTCATTTGGATATTTTTCCATGTAGCTCACGATCCCCCCGTCGAGCTGATAGACATCAGTAAAACCCTGAGTGATCAAAAAACCTGATGCTTTTTCACAACGCACTCCTCCTGTGCACACAGTAAGCACTGTTTTATTTTTAAGGTGAGCGATTTGCTCTACCACTTTTGGTAAATCTCGGAAATTTTCAATCGGTGGTAGGATAGAATTTTCAAAGTGGCCCACTTTGTGCTCGTAGGCATTACGCATATCTACAATGTAAAATTCCCTGCCTGCCGGCAGGCAGGTTTTTTTCTCTGTTAGCCACTCATGCAATTCTTCTGGTTTCAAGTGTATGCCAGTAATTTCATTTGGGTTTATATCGCAAGTTCCCAAATGAAGAGATACGATTTCTTTACGAACTTTTATTGAAAGTTTTGGGAAGGCGCTCCCGGTGCCAACGCTCAATTTAAAATGGGTATTTTTAAATCTGTCGTCTTTTCCTAATTCTTTAATGTAAGTTTTTATATCTTCAGATGTTCCTTCATAGGTAGCATTTATTCCTTCACTCGCAATAATGCATCTGCCTTTCAACCCTAAGCGTGAGCAAAGTTCCCTTTGTCCTTCGGCTACTGCCTCGGGATCCTCTACCCGGACGTATTTATAGAATAGTATGATTGTATAATCTTCTCCTTCCATATAGCCATATTATATATAAAAAGACAAAATTACAAGATTTTGCTAATATTAATATATGGAAAATAACCCAAGAAAGATTTACCTAACTTTGACCATCTTAGCTCTTATTTTTTTACTTATAGCTTTTTACCTAGGCTGGCTCGACAACGGACCTAGATTTTTCTAATTTACTTATACATCTCCGCCATTTTGCAGTACTTACATTCTTGATCTTTACCATATGAATTTTTATTACAAGGTCTTTCTACCCATGATCCATCTTTAAGAAAAGAATCGTAATCTTTTATATCTTTCAGTAATAGATCAATCTGTTCTTGGCCCACATGCGTAGTAAAGAGAACATTCTTATCCTCTTTGCTTGCTTCTAGAAATAGAAGCTTTGAGAGATTTACCTTTTTCTTTTCTGTGCTTTCTATTAGGTACGAATACATAGCAAGCTGGCGCATAAATGATGATAATCTATTCTCTTCATCCAGTTTTTCTATCACTCCTTTGGTTTTACTGGAGCCAGTTTTAAAATCTGTAACAGATATCTCTCCATCTGGTGTTCTTTCTGTTAAGTCTAGCTTTCCATACATGAGAAGATGTGGAAATTTACTATCTCTAAATTGAAGCGATCTTTCTGATTTATAATCTTTTTCCAATTTCGGATAAAAGTCTTTTAAGTATCGTTCTACTGCAGAAATGCCATCTTTCAATAGTCGCTTCAATTCTTTCGAATCATTCACTCCCTCTTTTTCTAAGAAATATATTATTTTCTCTTCGATTTTTGAGATAGGAGGAATCTTGGGTTCATTCAAGATAAATTCAATCGCGCTATGTACTGCGGACCCTAAAGCCAGAGATACACTTTTTATCTCTGGCAGTTTCAAGAAATTGCGAAAATACCACTTCCACGGGCACTCAAAAAAGTTATTAAGAAGAGTCACCGATATTTTGGCATCGGCGTAATTTTCTCTGACAAAATTCTTTAATTCTTCTAACGCCTCTCTTGCTACTTTTTCTTTTATTTCTGTAAATATTTCCGGTCCGTGATCAATAAGCTCTTTTTCTGTAATATCTGCTCCTTTCTTTGCAAAATGAACTTCTGGTAGTTCACGGATGATATGAGCAAGCTCCATCTCCCCTCCGGTGTAATTTTCTTTGGCGTACGAAATAGTCGCGTGGTCCTTTGCACGAGTAATAGCGACATAAAGTTCTCTTTTGGCTATTTCTCTATCTCTAGAAGAGATGAGGTTCTTTAATTTTTCTGGAAGAGTAAAGCCATTTTTCTTTTCTGACATGAATACTTCTTCATTCATGTGAGCTATCCAGACTGCTTCGTATTCTAGACCTTTTGACTTATGTAGGGTTAGCACTTGTATTCCACTTTCCTTTCCGAAGGTGGCAAGAGGAAGCGGTGTGCCGTATGACTCCAATCTATTAAAATATTCGACGAAAGTACCGATATCAGAATTTTTATTTTTTTCCGTGTGCACTATAGCTAAATGAATGAAGGATCGGACTACTTCTACATTTCGCAGAAGTTCTTCGTGGTTCTTTGCGTGTTTTATTAGAAGCATGTCTCCCACTTTACTCACAATGGTCGCAAGGTTCTCTTCTGTTCCCACGTTAATCCAATTCTCTAACTTCTCTCCCCATCTTGCGATTGAATTTTGAGGGCCGAACAATCCTTCCTTGTCCCCTCTATTTTTAAGCTCTATTATGCTGATTTCTGAAGGTTTACAATTATTTAAGAATTTATATGCATCCATCCTTTCTATCCCACTCGTAGAATCAAGCAATGATTCGCTAAGATAGATAGACGAGTTTGGATTCGCTATAATTTGAAGAATACGTAAAAAGCTTTGTGATTCTTTAACTTCAAAAAGTGATATGCTACGCCCAGATGACACATCTAGACCCATTCCTTCTAAGATCGAAATCGCACTCCTCGCGTGACGATTCTTGGGCACAAGTATAGCGCACTCGTTTCCAGGCATTCCATTATCGATTAGTTCTTTAAAATAAAGCCCAGCCGCCAATATCTCATCTCGGGGATAAGAATATTCAAACAAGCCGACTTTCTCTTCTTTTTTTTCTGATTCATTCTGATTACTATGTAGCTTCTCTGTAGAAATTGAACTTTTAAGAAGGTCGTCCGACAAATCTAAGATATTCTGCCTGGAGCGATAATTTTCTGTAAGGGTAATCTTCTTGGCCTTACCAAAAATATGTGAAAATTCCTCGAAATAAGACAGTGATGCCCCAGAAAAACCGTAAATAAGCTGGCGATCATCCCCTACCACAAATATATTTGGTGCTTCCACTCCACTCCAGACTGCTTTTAAAAAACTATTTTGTATTCCACTAGAATCTTGATGCTCATCAACGAGCACGTAGAGATATTTTTCTCGGATATCGTTTCGCACATCTTCATATTCTTCTACGAGTCGGACTGCATATTCTAAAACATCATCATAATCCATTAGAAACATTTCTCTCTTCTTTTCCTCATAGAGTTTATAGAATTCCACCACCTCGAGAGTCCTGGTCAGCGATTCTATCTTCTTTTCAACTTCTTTTTTTATTTTTCCTTTAGATTCTCCGCGGGAAGATAAACTTTCTGGATCATTTTTTAAATTATCAATTTCTTCCTGAACTAAAGCGCTAAACTTTTCTATTTCTAACCTTTCACGCTTCAAAAGGGATATCAGTTGCTTGATATCATTGAAATATAGAGCTGGGTTCGCTCGAGGTCGAATATATTCCCATGTATTATTTTGTAAAATATCATCCACCAGAAAAACTGCTTCGTCATCTGTGAGCAAGCTAGGGACTTGGTCAAAAGAAAGTAGCTCGTAGTGCTCTTCGATAAGCTCGATGGCAAAGGCATGAAAAGTAGAAACTCTCACCTCATTCGCGGTAGTCCCTATGTATTCAAGAAGGCGAGATTTCATCGCTTTGACTCCGGAGTTTGTAAAGGTCAAACTCAATATTTCATTGGCTTCTCCGCCTCCATTTAAAAGAATATTTGCGATACGTAAAGCCAAAATGCGAGTCTTGCCTGTCCCCGGCCCCGCAACTACCATGACTGGCCCGCCGCCAATAGAATCAACAGCTTCCTTTTGAGCTTTATTTAGCTTTTCATATGCATTTTTGAATTCTTGATCAAGTTTTGTCATGTTAAATCTTCTTGCTATTTAGCTCTAGCTTGGACTTCCAAAAGAATATTCCTATTATTGCTACGGTCACCAGAGGAGAAACATATTCGGGAAAATGAAAACCAAAACTATCTAAAATCATAATAAGTCCGAGAACTAATATAGAATACATAGCTCCGTTCTTTAGATATACATATTTTTTAATCCGCTCAATATTGCTAATAGTTATCTTTCGCACTACTATCGCCCCAAGTCCGTTACCTATCAATATAAGAGGCACAGAAAGTGTAAACGCAAAGGCCCCAAGTACTCCGTCGATAGAGAAAGTAGTGTCGATGATTTCTAAAAAAAATATCTTGCTCAAGTCAGAGCGTCCGCTTCCTTTTAGTTTTATTTCCTCTTCTTCTGCGCTTTGTTTGAAGCCATGGGTTATAAAGAATAAACTGGATCCGATGACAGCTCCTAGCGCCATCAGCTTATTCTCTCCTAAGGCAAACCATGTCACAAAAGAAAGTATTACGGAAATCACTGCATAAAACCACACGCCGCGCGCCATGAAGAATTTTTCTGCCCTCGGCAGTCCGAGGGCTTTGTCTTCTAAAAACAACCAGTGCAAAAAAAGAAAAAGTAAGAACACTCCTCCGGCAACCAAGAGAATAGGTGAAGATTTCTCGATAGATTGTTTCACTAACGGATTGTGCGACCAGAGCGCAGAAATAACTTCTATAGCTTTTAATGATGGATTAAACGCCCAGATTATCAAAAATGGAAGTACTCCTCTCACCACAAAAACTGCAAAAAGTATGCCCCAAGTTAAAAACCATTTTCGGGCCCGCGGGCCCATACCTGCCAACACTTCCGCATTGATAATAGCGTTATCAACCGAAGAAATGGTCTCAAATAAGGAAAGTCCTATGACCGTAATGATAGCCGATATGAACATTTAGATATTTTACCTTTATTTGGTCCAATTTCCAATTCGAGTCCTTTTTATAGAATATGCCAAGGCCGGTATGCTCATTTTCTCTCCTAGGCTGTTTGCAATACCCCGTACATAAGTTCCACTACTACAAGTAATTATAAAACTAGCTATATAAAATCTTTTCACTTCTTTACTCTCTAGCTTCTTTCTCCAGATTTTTAATATAGACGCTTGCCTAAAGTCTCCTTCTACTTTCGCTATTCTCTTATTAATGTTTTTTAGTAAATATTCTTTAGTTATTTTTTTAATTTTTATTAATTTTATATTTTTTACCACTACTTCTCTCTCAGGTGCTTGTACCTCCTTACCTTCGCGTGCATAAGCAAACAATGGAACTCCCTCTACGGTCTTCGAAGAATAAAGTGGGTACTTCTGCAAAAATTTTCCAATAAAATATTTCAAATTTTCTTTTATTTTATTTTCTATTTCCTTCTCATTCAAGGAAACGTCTCCAATTTCTGCTACTTTTCCAAGTATATCGTAAGTGTCAGTACTAGCGCCTAACAGCATCTCAAACTCATAAGTCTTTCCTAAATTTAAATATTTTTCTTTCTCTTTAGTCTTTTTCCCTACTAATATCAAAAGAAGTCCAGAAGCCATCGGATCGAGCCTGCCAGCATAAGTCATTTTTAGATTTTTATAATCTTTATGCTTCTTACGAAAAGTTTCTCCTGATGATTCTCGGATCACAAGCAAAACTCGAGAACGACAACCGAGGCGTGAACGTGAAGCGTGGACTGCGCACGCGAGTAGAAATGGGACTTTGGCCAGGAGTCGCACCACTCGGATACCTTAACCAGAAGCATATGGACAAGAAATGTCAGGTGATAGTGGATCCATTGCGAGCACCGATAGTAAAGAAGATGTTCGAGAAAGTGGCCTACGAAAAGATAAGCGGAAGAAAGATATACAACTGGCTCAGGTTTGAAGCCAACTTCTATACCAGAGGAAATAAACCCTTGACTCTAGGTGGCATATACCGAATCCTCGACAACCAGTTCTATCATGGAATATTTGAGCATCCGAAGAAAAGTGGTAACTGGTATACAGGGAAACATGAACCACTCATCACTCAAGAACTATTTGAAAAAGCGCAGGCACATTTGAAGCGTGATAATATTCAAAGAGAAAATAAAGAGTTCGCCTTTACAAAACTATTTACTTGCGGATACTGCGGTAGTGGGATTTCTGCTGAAGAAAAATGGAAACAACTCAAGGATGGCACGCACGCAAAATACATCTACTACTCATGTGCGAGATCAAAAGACAGGAACTGCAAGAATAAATACATTCGTGAGGAAGATTTGATCACTGAATTACTCAAGATACTGGATAAGGTCAATATTAATGAGCTTGGTATGAGACAGAAGCTCGAAGACGAGATAGCAAGATTCAATATATTCCAAAGATCAGTGCTGGGGGCTACGGAAAAGATAAAGACGAATCAGGAAACCGACATAAGAAACTATGCGAAATATATTCTGAAAGAGGGAGCGGTTACGGAGAAGAGAGAGCTGTTGGCGAACCTGAGATCAAGAATAATCTATAAGGATAAGTTGCTGACATTGGTGGAGGAAAATTAAATACGAAAAGAGCCTCCGCGAAAAAAATTCGCGGAGGCTCAAGTATTCAAGAGGGACAAGCCCTCGAGGGTTCAAGGTTCACTGCTTCCTGGCAGCCGACAAGCCGATGCAGTCGCTGCGATAGGCGTCGTACCAGCTGCTGACGCAGAGCCCGTCGGAATCGAAGTAGCCGACGTAGACACGGTAACCGTCCGAGTCGAGATCGACACAAAGAACGTAGATCTTCTCGAACAAACGCTCCCCAGTGGCGAGGAAGTGGCCAACTATGGTGTAAACCACGATCCGAGCAGT
>JBBRSF010000007.1:0-21983 GCA_038245685.1 Minisyncoccia bacterium | reverse complement strand
TATAATGCATCTATCTTGCTAATGTAACTTGGATTACGGTTCAAGTTCGCGGGATATCTCACCTAAGAGGCGCCGGAGTGCTAATAGTCTACGGATTATGGCAGAGTGCGATTAAGGATAGAGAGAACTTCTTGCTCGTTTCTTGTGGAGGTGTTTGAAAAAACTGCTCTCAAATAAAATTCAGAGATGGGAGGATATAGACCTTCAAGGGTAGTAAACCTCGATTCTTGGTGACGCAGATGGAAGCGAGCAATATCTTGAACCCAGTAGGCGAATCTGCTGATTCGTCGGACGGTAACCGTGTCAACGTCGGCAACTTCGATTCCGACGGGCTCTACGTCAACAACTGGAACGACGACAATCGCAACGACAACATCGGCTTGTCGGCTGCCAGGCAGTCATAGCTCTATCCAAAGAAACTCCCACCAATAAAAGTGGGAGTTTCTGTTAACGGTCTTTCGTGGACTTTATCCAGCCTCCAAGCATCCTCCCTATTTCGTCGAGGTTTGCCTCGATAATGATATATTTCTTGGCGTCAATCGCTTTAATATCTTTCATAAGGCGAATGCAGACTCTTAGAAAATTAAGTTTAACACTTGTTTTTTCGAGGGTCGGTAGTTTCTCAGCTTTTGACTGTTGACTAGCAAAAAGAATTCCCTCAAGTACCTCGATGAGCAAGCTTTCGCACTTCTGCCAGAGCGTATATCGATCTTGCTTGGGAACAGATAATCGGAGATTATAGAAGTCCTTGTACAGATCGTAAGATTTTTTGAAAATTGGTATATCTAAGTCATTCATATGAAAATTTATAAAGATTTATACTGGTCGATAATTTCTCCCCAATCTCTATTCAGGGCTTGGGAGATATTCAAGTCCGATAAAAAGAACAAACCTGATGTTGCGGAATTTGAGCTGAATCTTGAACAAAACATTTTTAACCTGTTCAGAGATTTGAAAAATGAAACGTACAAGCATGGGCCATACAAGGGATTTTGGATACATGATCCGAAGATCAGACGAATAAATAAAGCGATTGTCCGAGATCGAGTACTTCATCACGCTACTTTTTCTGTGCTTAATAAAATATTCGAACCAACTTTTATAAATGAATCGTACTCGTGCCGCATCAACAAAGGTACTCACAAGGGAGTGGAGAAAGTTGCGAACATGCTTCGAGAAACGAGCAAAAACAACACTCGCCAGTGCTACGCACTTAAGTGCGATGTAAGAAAATTCTTTGACTCCGTTGACCACCAAACGCTTAAAGACATTCTTAATAGGAAAATTAAGGATCAAAAGGCTTTTTCTCTTATGGAAGAAATTATTGAAAGTTACGAGAAAAGCGGAACTTGCGAGAGAGAGAGAGTAAAACGCTGCCGCTTTTTACTGCTAACACCAGCAAAGGAGTCCCTATTGGCAACCTGACTTCGCAGATTTTTGCCAACATTTATATGAACGAGTTTGATCAGTTTGTTAAGCATGGACTCCGTGTGAAAAATTATGCGCGTTACACCGACGATTTCATGATTATATCAGAAGACAAAAAATATCTCGAAGAACTATTATTCAAACTGCAGGATTTCTTGAGTGAAAGATTAAAGCTTGAATTGCATCCGAATAAAATATCCATTCGCAAATTTCACGAGGGTATAGATTTCCTTGGTTATGTAATATTTCCTCATTATATCCTTGTTCGTGCGAAAACAAAGAAGAAAATCGAGAGAAATATGAAGAAAAGAATGCAAGAATACAAGAGTGGTATTCTCAGTGAGGATAACTTGAAATCAAGTTTACATTCCTATCTTGGGGTGTTATCACATGCCAATACATATGAATTCACCCAATCATTCATCAATCAATTCTGGTTTGATATGAATGAGTAAGGCCTCAAGGTCGCACCACTTACTCGGGTAGGTGCGTTGACACCGATAAAAAAATGTGTTGGCGGAGGGTAGGAGATTCGAACTCCTGGTGGATTGCTCCACACACGCTTTCCAAGCGTGCGCACTAGACCGCTATGCGAACCCTCCAACAATTCTTAAAATACACTATTTTTGACGATAAAGAAAGGATAATTAGACCACACTCATATTTGCACCATTTGGGCTTCTTTAACGTATAAATAAATAAGGCCGAAATTAGCATTTAATTTTCTATTCCTTAAATTCATTAACATTAGAAATCAAAAATAAATTGCGTCGCGCTTTAAAGGACAGTTGCGCGACGTGATTTTGCAAAATCACATGTCAAAACAATCAAAAATCACAAACTTACTCGTCATGCCCCTTATCGCTTCGGCGATATTCCTAGCCAGTCCGGTATTTGCCAACAATAACCCTAATACTTTCCACAAACAAACTATGATGGGCTCTCCTACAGGCAAACATGCCATGGGAGGCCACAAGAGCGTTGCTGGGACGGTAGTTTCCGTAAATGGCAATATTATAACCGTAGCAAGCGTAGAAAACGTCACTTATACCATCGACGCAGGTAGCGCTACTATCATGAAAGCTTCGACCGAACCTCATAATAACCCTATTATCGTACTAATAACTGATATCCATGTAGGAGATACAGTAATGGTACGAGGAATAGTCAGCAACTCTGAAATAACAGCAAACGACATTTTTGATGGAACCCTTACGGGCAAACATCACACAAAGAGCGCCAAGATGCATGGCTTAAAGAATTTATAGCCTTCTCTAAGTCTTATTGAAGCATTTTAAGAAACTCCTTTTCACTTAGAACTTTTACTCCAAGCTTTTTTGCAGTATCTAGTTTTGATCCCGCTTCGCTACCTGCTATGACGTAGGTACTATTCTTAGATACTGATCCTGCTACCTTCCCTCCCTTAGCAAGTATTTTCTCTTTGGCAAGCTCTCGAGACATAGCAGAAAGAGTGCCGGTAAGCACGAACTGCATTCCAGTAAAGGGACCCACTTTTTTCTTTTCTACTTTTTCCGGCACCACACCGCTCTTTTCGAGCTTCTTAATAAAATTAAGATTGTTTTTATCTAGAAAAAAATCACGAACACTTTTAGATACTGCTGGTCCCACATTTTCTATGCTATCTATTTGTTCAGGGCTAGTCCGAGCAGCTTGCATCAGGTTCGGAAGCGTCCCAAAATGGATAGCGAGGTCACGAGCTGTTTCCTCCCCTACATGGAGAATTCCAAGTGCCCATAAGAACTTGGAAAGAGGGATTTTCTTTTTGCTTTTAATTTCATTAATGATATTTTCCGCAGACTTTTCTCCGAATCGTTCAAGAGTAGCTATATCACTTTTTTCAAGAGTAAAAATATCAGCAGCATCTGTTATCAGTCCTTCGTCTTTAAACCTCCTTAGTATCTTGGGACCTAATTCGTATATATCAAACACGCCCACAAAATGCTCCAAGTATCTTTCATTCTTCGCGGGACATTTAGGATTTGTACAGTAATAAGCCACCGAAGAAGAAAGGGAGATTATTTTTTTCTCCACTTTTCCTCCGCAAACTGGACAAGTTTCGGGCATTTTCACTTTCTTCTCTTTGCCTGAACGCATACGAGTTAAAACTTCTACTACCCTTGGAATCACGTCTCCGGCTTTCTCTATGACCACGGTGTCGCCGATTCTTAAATCAAGCCTTTCTATCTGATCCATATTATGCAAAGTTGCCTTGGAAACAGTGGACCCGGCCACGAGTGTAGGTTCGAAAATCGCCAGAGGTGTAAGCACACCTGTGCGTCCTACGTTTATTTTTACATCTTTTACGATAGTGGTAGCTTTCTCCGCTGGATATTTAAAAGCTGCCATATATCTCGGGGCTTTTCCGACTACTCCTAGGATTTCTTGCAAATTTAGATTATCTACCGAGATCACTACTCCGTCGGTACCGTAGGGAAATTTGGGTCTTATTTTTTCAAATTTATTTATAAATTTCTCTACCTCATCAAGATTCTTACAAATGGCTTCATGACTATCCACCTGAAAACCTAGTACACTTAAATATTTGTGTTTTTGAGAATGATTTTCTATTTTATTAATACCGTCCATTTCTGCTATGTCGTACGCAAAAAAATCAAGTTTTCTTTCGGAAGCTAATTTCGGATCGAGCTGTCTCAAGCTTCCAGCAGCTGCATTCCTCGTATTTGCAAATAATATTTTTCCTTCTTTTTCGTTTTGAGAGTTCAGCTTTTTTAAAGTTCCTTTCGACATTATAGCTTCTCCTCTTATTTCTATGTATTTAGGATAGGGTGATTTTAAAATTAAAGGAATTGATTTTATCGTCATAAGATTCATTGTAATATCCTCTCCTACAAATCCATCTCCTCTAGTTGCACCCCTTACAAATTTGCCATTTTCGTATATCAAAGACACAGCTAATCCATCGAATTTTACTTCGCAAAAATAGTTTATACTAGAATTTCCGGCAAGAAGCTTTTTTACTCTTTGATTCCATTCTTCGAGTTCCAGTGTATTGAAAACATCATTCAAAGAAAGCATTCTTGTTTTATGCTTTACTTTTACAAATTTATCGAGAGGTTTACCTGCTACTCTATTTTCATTCGAATTTAAATCTTCCAGATCCGGATGTTCTTTTAGCAAGTCCTTAAGTTCGCGAGTTAAGGAATCGTAAACATCGTCGGTAACCTTTGGATCATTTTTTACATGGTAGGCTTCTCGCAACCTTGCAATTTCCCTGCGTAACTTTTGTATTCTTTTTTTTCCCTGCCCTTTATCCATACCAAATAGTTAATACGTAACTTGTATTTCTCGCTCGACGGTATTTGGACTAGCAGAGACACAATTCGCATCTCCGAAATTATATCCGCGCGAAGTTATAGTGGTTGTGGTGTTCGGAGGATTTGTATTATCTTTTCGCATAATTACTTTCGCGCAACCCGCTCCAGAACCAAGCCCAGTTAGAGTAATATTCCATTCTTGCGCTGTGCCAGAAGCCGGCACATAAGGAGTATTGGATTTATCATTAAAAAGCACGCTCTCAATGCCTGTGTCCGCAGCATAGAAAGCGTTGTTTGCTTCCTGAGCAGATGAACCAAATTTTATTTCTTTTTGCGAAACACTTAAGATCCCGAGCGCTATAGACAAAAGAATGGCAGAAACAGTAACCGCGAAAAGTATTACGAATCCCTTATTATTTTTTGCTTTTCTTTGTTTCATATACCAAATATTTTACTGCACCCAGTTAAATAAATTTTCTGAAAAACTTACACTAAAAGATCCAGACCCTTGTGACCAATAAACGGTAGAAGAAACTTTTATTTCATCCGGGCTTATCTGTGTCGCTTGAATTTTTCTTATAAAACCCGAATCTATAACTGTAGCGTTAAAACTATATCCCGTATCTGGATCGTACTGCATATAATATTTTTTTAGATTTTTATCATAGGAAAGCTTTGGACAAGTTGCATCACAACCTATGATCGTGAGGTTGGTAATGGGCTGATTCGGATTGTTGTAATCTAAAGTTGAATCATTAAAATAGCATCCCTTATTGTTCGGCTGAGCGCAAGATCCAGTTACCAGAAGCTTGTCTTTAAAGAGGTTCCATCCGTTTTGCGCGCTAGTCCCATCGTAAAGCACGTAGCTGTCGCGCATATTTCTGATATATTCTATTCCTTCCTGATTTAAATATTGTGCTATTAATTTCTTTTTAGCATAATTCGTATCCGAAATACCGGACGCTAGAACAGACATCAAGCCGACAATGGCAACCGTAAAGATAGAGATAGCTATCAGAGTTTCTACCAAGGTAAAACCTGACGATAAGGATGTTCGTTTTAAAGCCTTGTTCTCTTTATTCTTTTGTTTAAAAAGATTCAGCATTTTATTTTATATATCTATCTCTCTCTGGGAAGCTGAAGTTTGCAATGAAAACGGCGACACTATATTTTTATAAGTTATCGTACCAGACAGTCTTATGGTCACCAAAGGCTGCTGACTATCCCCTCCGGGCGGTAGAGCGCCGAGAACAGAAAAAGGGTTCACTGAATCAAAAACAATCTCGTCTGGAGTTAGCTGAACAAATCCCGAAGCGGGATCGGTGTTCGGATCCGTATATGGACCATGGGTTGCCTTATAGAGTTTGCCACTAGCTATATAATAGATCCATTGATCACTCAAATCAGCTACTGAGCCATTTGAAGACTCGAAAACTATAGCGTATCCGTTTGCACAGCTTTTCGGTGTGCT
This sequence comes from Minisyncoccia bacterium, assembly GCA_038245685.1. Lineage (GTDB taxonomy): Bacteria > Patescibacteriota > Minisyncoccia > Phycocordibacterales > UBA9973 > UBA9973. Next base: position 15,788 of record JBBRSF010000007.1, on the reverse strand, counting down.
TAATTCCGCCAAAGTGGGCGTTGTGCTGTCACTAGAAAGAACACAATGATAGTTATAACCCGTTCTAATATTCCTAGACATATCTTCCATCGCGAAACTCAAACTATCTATAATTGACCTCATATCGCGGGATTTCTGGTGAAGCAAATTTGCATTCAAAATAGCGCCCATTCCTGACATCACAATAACGAGAAAAAGGGAGACGGCTATCATGGTTTCTATTATCGTATATCCTTTTTGTTGTTGGATTTTGCTTTGCATTTTAATTTATTTGTATTCTTCCTGAGGAATATACTTTTATCACTCCAGTCATCCCCTTGGGTGTTGCTAAAGTTATCTTTACATATGATATAAGTGATCCGTTTGGAATCTGAGTAGACCTAATAATAGCGCTTGAGCTAGGGCGAGAAAAACTAATAGTGAGATCAGATAATGTAGCCGTAGAGTTATCTTGGTATACTACGTCTAAACTAGAAATAATATTATTTTTAGTTATGTCTATCTGCTTCAAGCATTCCGAATTCCCAGCACATCCTAGGTGATCGTAAAGAGTATCGCTATCCAGGTCTGTAAAATAAATAAATCTTTTATTTTGGGCTTTATCAAAAAAGACACCGTAGGTAGGCTTCCATGTTAAAGGGTTAGACGGCTGTTGAGCGGGTGGAGGCAGAAGCCCAGAAAGTGCAGTATTCTTCGATTCTACTAACTGAAGAGCTACGTCGCTCGCCAAATTTTTTATATCTACCTTAGCTTGAAAATCTCCGTAGCTAAAAATAACTACAGAAGTAAGCACCGAAAAAATACCCATAACCACAATAAGCTCTATATATGTCATACCTGCCTGCTTGGTTTTGCTAAGCATTTCTGGCAGGCTCTTATTTTTTTGTAAGTACTTTTTCATTCTCATAATTTGGAAATATTCTTACAATAAGTGAAGTCCAAAAATAAACGCCAAAAGAGCTCCGAGAGCCAAGTAAGGAGCGAAGGGAATTTCGCTTTTCATGCCGTGGTCCTTAGAGAAAATCACAAGACCTATCCCAAAAACTGCTCCGATCCAAAAAGATAAAATTACTCCAGAAACTGCTGTCCAAAATCCTAGGAGCCAGCCAAGTCCAATTGCTAGTTTGGCATCACCTAGCCCCATCCATCTACCCGAGGAAACCAGCCAAAATAAATAAAAAGGTAAAGCCAGAAGTAAGCCCGCAAATAAATCCAAAATTACTGGAATATGAAATGTTACGGACATTCCTCGGAAAAAAAACATACCCGCAAATGCCAGTATCCCGAAAAGGAAAGAAATTTTATCGGGTATTATTTTATGTTTCAAATCATATACTGCTATTACTAAAAGAAGCGCAAACATAGCTCCATAATATGCATATATAATACTAAAAGAAAAAGTATCAACCAAGAAAATATCTTCAAATTTTATAAAAAGAAAAGCAAAGATTATACCCATTGTAAGCTCGACTAGTGGATACTGAATAGATATACCAGTCTTACAGTCTTTACATCTGCCTCCAAGAAAAATAAAACTAAAAACAGGAATAAGCTCATACCAAGCAAGCTGATGCCGGCAAGACATGCATGCACTCCTTCCCCCGAAAGATTTTTGGGTATTAAGACGAAAAATTACCACATTCAGAAAACTACCGATCACTAGACCTAAAATGAAAAAAATAATTGTTGAGAAGGTAATCATAATAATATTTTAGATACACGTCCACCCAAAACCCATCGAAATATTTTTTTCAAGCTTTGAGGTGCCAGTGCTGTCCACACACCACATCTCACCGGGAGTTTTGAGAGGCACTTCTATAGCCCAAGCATCCCCTGCTATGTCCTTACATTTGGCGGTGGTCAGATCTCCTGCTCCACTTGGATTTATGGAGTAAGTAGAAAGTCCTCTTGCCTTTGCAGCCGCAAGCACATATGACCCTATCCCTTGGGCACTACCTACTACGCCGTTCGTACAGACATCAATATAGCTATTTGGGGCTACTGTGTTCGAGGAAAAAAATATTTCTGCTGTACCTCGAGCAGCTGTAAGGTTAGACTTTACTCCAGCATCAGCTCCTTTGTTTCGGGCTTGGATAAGGTTTACCACTACGAGCGACGCCAAGATACCGATGATGGCTACGACCACCAAGAGTTCGATAAGAGTGAATCCGCGTTTATAAATTGAGCTATCTTTTTTCATATAAAAGTATTTATTATTCCCTTTATTATATCAATAAAATAGGAATACAAGCAAATGAATAACAAAAAACCACTCCAAGCATAGTCGAGGAGTGGTTTTTGCGAAATTTATAAGACTTGAAGATTATAAACTAACAGTTTGTAGCGCTGGCTGCAAGTGCTGCTCCGCTTGTCTTCGAAGCACCTGTACTGTCTACACAATACATAGAAGGGGCACCAGATAAGCTAGCTTTCAAAGGAGACTCAGCTGCCCAAGCGCCTGCTGTATCGTGACAAGTAGTGACGTTATATGCTCCTCCTGTAGCAAGAGCAGTGTTAAGAGCTTGTCCAAAACCTCCCGCTGTGTTAGCCGCAGCTATACTTGGATTAATCCCTTTTACTCCTGATACTCCTGCTGACGTACAAACAGTCAAATAACTATTTGCATTTGCATCATAGAAAAGTTCAGCTTGAGCGCGAGCGTTTGCCAAGTTTGCCTTTATCGCTGCATCTGCTCCTTTGCTTCGGGCGGTGTTAAGCGAAGCAAGCACAACTGACGCCAAGATACCGATGATGGCTACGACCACCAAGAGTTCGATAAGAGTGAAACCTTTCTTCAAATTCATTTTCTTCATAATTTATTTTTAATGCTAATAATGATTTTCGCACGTGGCGAAATAATTTCGACTTGTGTTTAATGACTTTATTATAACATAGAGGGCATATGGCAGATGCAACTTAGTTATCCACACCTATATTTTCCTTAGAATTTTTTCTAGCTTATGCCTCCGGCCAGATTATATATAGGCATAAGAACGGAAACCAAAAGTATCCCAACTCCGAGCCCAAGAACAACTATCATCACCGGCTCGATAAGCCCGACCAGGGTGTCGACCGCATCATCTACTTCTCTTTTATAAAAATCAGTTAAAGTTTTCAATATATTTCCAAGTGAACCCGTCTCTTCTCCTACTTGCACCATCTGGATCATAATCCCAGGAATAAAGTCCATATGCTTTTCAAATGCACCCGAGAGGGTAAGGCCAGCTTTTACTCCTTCCCCTACTTCTTTCAAAATATCCTTATATACAATCGAACCTACTACTTCTCCTGTGATATCGATAGCGCGAACTATGGGAACACCGGAGGAAAGCATTGTATTTAAGTTATCAGTTATTCTAGATAAATATAGTTTTCTGTAAAGATTTCCAATAGCAAAAGTCTTCAACCTTAGAGTGTCTAAATATATTTTCCCCCGAGCGGTGGTAGAAAGTCTCCAAACCCAAATTCCCGCCAAGATTAAAAAGATGAGAACAAAAAATCCGTAATGTACAAACAAATTTGATATTCCAATGATTATTTTTGTGAAAAAAGGAACATCCTGTCCCGAATCCAGGATTATCGAAGAAAGCTTGGGTATTACTACCGTAAACATAAGGGTCATTACTATAAAAAAGGTCGCCACCACAAAAGCAGGATAGATAAGGGCATTTCGCGTTTTGGAAGTAAGAGCATACTGTCGATCTAAATAATCCGCAAGGTAAAGAAAGGTTTGGTTGAGTTTACCCGTTTCTTCCCCCACCTTGACCATATTTATGTAAAAATCAGAAAACACATCGGGGTGATGTGCCAAAGATCCAGAAATAGATACTCCCGACTGAAGGTCATCTCCTATCTGGGTGAGCTTACTTCCCAAAAGTTTATTCTCGGTATGTACCGCAAGCATTGTAAAGGCTTTAAGTGCAGACACTTGAGCTTCGAAAAGAGTGGCGATCTGTCGAGACAATATAACCACATCTTTCGGTTTTACTCTTTCGAAAAAAGAAAACGTGAAGAGAGATTTTTTCTCGCCTTCTTCTTTGATCGAAATAACTACGAGCCCTCGACGCTGGAGACCGCTAATAGCAATATCGCGATTAGGCGCGTCTATTTCCCCTTCTTTGTTTATTCCTCCTTCATCTACTGCTTTGTACTTAAATAACATATCAAATTTTGTTAAGCCATTCTTTCTAGACCTTTAGGATTAAGTGAATACTGGTAAGCATTCTCAATAGATATCTCGCCTGCTCGCACAAGTTCGATCAGAGAATGATTCAAAGCCACCATGCCAGCCTCACTACTAGTTTCGATTACTACATCTATCTCGTGAGTGCGTTTCTCACGAATCAGATTTGCGACAGCATTATTATTTAAAAGAAGTTCGTATGCAGGAATGAGACCGCCTGCGACGCGAGGGATGAGTCTTTGGGAAAATATTCCTAAGAGTGAAGCCGCTAATTGCGAACGAATCTGATCCTGCTGATTCCCTGGAAAAGAATCTATAATTCTATCAATAGTCTGAGAAGCATTGTTGGTATGGAGAGTGGAGAGTACTAAATGTCCTGTTTCGGCGGCAGTAACAGCGGTGGCAATAGTTTCCGGGGTTCTCATTTCCCCGATCATGATAACGTTCACGTCTTCTCGAAAAACTTCCTTAAGGGCAACATGAAAATCTTTGGTGTCGATTCCCACCTCTCGTTGGTTTACGATTGATTTATTTGCTTCATATACATGCTCAATCGGATCTTCGATGGTTACAATATGTCGAGCTTGTTCATTGTTTATCATATTCACCATCGCGGAAAGAGTCGTGGATTTTCCTTGACCTACAGGACCCACAACCAAAAAGAACCCTTGTTTTTTGCGAGCAATATCTCCAAGAATAGGAGGAAGACGCAATTCTGACATTGTTTGGACCTTTGGAACAAGTCTAAAAACCATTCCTATCAACCCCTTTGAGAAGAAAGCATTACCACGAAGTCGTGCTTCTCCTTTGAAGGAATAAGAAAAATCAGCTTCTTGATTTTCTTTAAACTTTGCAATTTTTTCTTTATCCATTACCTCTCCCAAAATACCGAACATATCATCCTGCGTAAGAGGTGTATTTTTTACAAGAAAAATAAGTTCTCCAGATACTCGAATAGCCGGGACGCGTCCTGCTCCCAAATGAAGGTCTGAACCATTTTCATGAATGACCGTCAATATTAAATCTTCAAGTTGTTTTTTATAATCCATATTATTATTTTTTAATTGTCATTTTGTCTTCTAAAATTTTTATCACTTGCTCGATTCCTTCGGCTGGAGTCGAATTGGCCTTCACGATATATCCCGCTACTCCCAAGCGTTTCCCTTCTTCTATATCTTTTTGTTCGCTTTTATTTGAAAGAATAACCTTCACACAATTTGGACACAAATTTTGAGTATTTATCTCCCCTAGCGTTTCAAATCCGGTCATTTCCGGCATAATTATATCCATAAGCATCACATCAGGTATCAAACCTTCCTTTAATTTTTTGATTGCCTCTACTCCACTTCCTGCTGGATACACTTCGAAATTATTCTGGCTGAATTTAAGCGCATACATATCCAAAAGAAAACTGTCATCATCAACTATTAAAATTTTTCTTTTTTCTCCTTCCATTTTATTACTTAATTATACTATAAATAATGCTAGCCAGCTATTCGTTCTCGTTATTGAAATTATAAACTTCCGTAAACGGAATCAGGCCCGCCAGAGATTTAAGCATTGCATCCTCGCGCATCATGAGCATTCCTTTACTTCGAGCCATTTTATAAATCTCCGGGTTGGTAGGATTTTTAAGTATTACTGCTTGCATCTGCCGATCAATTTTAAACATCTCAAAAACCGCGATTCGACCACGTGTCCCAGAAGGACAATCGGATGAAGGTACAACATCATACATTTTGTCTCCGATTTTCGGTTGAAATTCTTGAGGTAAGTCTTTCATTTGCTCTTCTATTTGCTTCCTGGTGCTTTCATCAAGTGGAACTTCTTTTCTGGCCGTTACACATGTCATCCTAGCCAGACGTTGAGCTATTGAAACAATAAGTGTAGGCGCAATAAGATATGGATCTACTCCCATATCTACTAGACGAGGAATTGCTCCTACCGCACTGTTGGTGTGAAGGGTGGAGAGCACCAAATGTCCCGTGAGCGCAGCCTGAATCGCAAGTTGAGCTGTTTCTTTATCACGAATTTCTCCCACCATAATCACATCGGGGTCCTGACGAAGAATGGAACGAAGGCCGGAAGCAAAAGTATACCCGATCTCCGGCATCATCTGGGACTGATTTATGTCGGGCATATGATATTCTACGGGGTCTTCAAGAGAAACAATATTACTTTTCTCCTTATCAAGCTCGTTCATCATAGAATAAAGCGTAGTTGATTTTCCGGATCCAGTAGGGCCTGTAATCAAAATAAGTCCATAAGGCTTTTTAATGGCTTCCCGTATTATCTTTAGATTTATTGGGGATAATCCGAGTTCATCCAATGGCTTTACTCCTCGTTCTGAATCTAGAATTCTCATAACAACTTTCTCTCCGTAGTATGCGGGCATCGTAGATACTCGGAAATCTATCTTATGTCCATCAATATTTGCACTGAATGATCCATCTTGTGGTTTACGTTTTTCATCTAAGCGAAGTTTGGCAAGAATTTTAACGCGAGCCACTACCCCTCCATAGACGTTCGGTGGAAGCACAATAGAAGTATGAAGTATTCCATCTACTCTAAAACGTACTTTGACCTTCTCTCCAGTAAACTCGATATGTATGTCCGAAGCTCCTCCTTCGATTGCATTACGCAAAATTACTGCAACTATTTTTATTACCGGAGCATCTTCCACAATCTTTTTTTCTTCGCTTGCTTGAATACTATCTATTTCTTTATTGAGATTATTTTCATTAAGATTTTTTGCTTCTTCTATCTCCTCTTTACTCAATTCTCCGAGCGCTTCATCAACTTGACTACCGAGGCCCTTATAGGATTGCATCACAGCGTCATAATCCCCTTTGCTTATAAGAAAAACTTTAAAGGGAATACCTATCTTTGTAGAAATAAATTGTAGAGCATCCATCGCCTGAATATTTTCAGGATCGGTAACACCTATTTCGAGTACTCCATCTTTCAATTCAATAGGAACAAAATGATAGTGGCTCGCTGAGTCTTCTGAAATATATTTCAAAACATCAAAAGACATTCCTTCTGTATTGATTGCTTTAGTAGGAATAGCTAAATATTCTCCTTTTAGTTCGAGAATTTTATCTTCCGGAACACCCGCTTCCAGCAATGCTTGATCCACATCACCCTCGTATTTTTCTTTGGCGCGCAGGCGCAAATCACCTATTTGGCTTTTATTAATCAAACCTTTTTTTGCTAGTTCTTCAAGAAAACTCATAATTAAATTTGTTATCGCTTAATAGGAAGAATTATTGAGTTGTTAGTTGGAGTATTTGTATTTGTTGTGGTGCTATTTGTAACAGAGTTATTCTGAGTAGTATTTACACTATTATTCGTAGACCCTCCCGAAACCGGGTCATTTCCAAGAGGAGCAAAGGGATTTGCTCTTCCTTCCGTTCCATCGGGCGTAATTACGATACTAGAATCATGCAGACTTAAAAAAGCTTGATCAGAAAAAATAGAGTCCTCAAGTTTTATATTCTTTACGTTTAATAAAAGAGTTAGGAAATCTTTAGCAATGAAAGGATTTTTTGAAGTCACAGAAGTATCTGTAGAACTTCCAGCACCATTATTGACTCCTGGAAGTACGGTCGAAGCCGTAGTGACTAAACTCGGACCTTCCGGAGTACGATTTATTATAAATAGATAAGCCAAAAATATCACCAGAGCGATTGAGACGAATATTATGATGTTTCTTATTTTTGGCATTATATTAATTCTTTAACCAATAAGTTTTTATCTTGAAATTATATTTATATATGTCGGAAGTAGTTGACTTTCCTCCACTGCTTGATCCTTCAGAAGAAAATTCTACAGAAGAAATATCCACAATTCGCAAATTGCTTTCAAGATCTTTAGTAAAGTTTATAAAGTTATCATAAGTTCCTGAAGTAGAAAATTCAAGTTCAAAAATACCATAATCTTTTGGAACACTCTTTGATACTGTGTTTCCACCCAGAACCCCGTTACTAGACGAAGCTGAAGTCACCGAATTAGCATTTGAAGGAGTACTGTATTTAACATCTTTTAAGATCATATTATGAGGAGCAGCGATTTGTTCTATCTCTAATATGAGACGGATATTATCTACATTCTCAGGAAGCAATTTAGCTAATTTAGTAAGATTCTCAGGATTAATAGAATTATATTTTTGAGTCAATTTATCTCGCTCATTTTCTAGAGCCTTGGAATTATTTAGCGCCTCGTCATAAGAAGTTACTTGCGCCTTTAGGGTAGAAATATCGTTAAAAATGGGATTCGTGAATGTGAAAAATACTGCAATCGCGATTCCTATTAAAATAATTGGCATTATAAATCTGCTCATAATTTTCTAACTCTGTGTTAACAGTGATTGCTTATAATTCATAAAATTAGGATCGACGGAAAAATCTAGATCGAAAATTACATTGCCTGAATTATCCAAATTTAAATTAGAAAAAACAGGATCGATTAAATTTTTATTCTTAGCAAAGAGATCAGATTGAAGCGCTATAGATCTATATCCTACAGCTACACCAGAAATTTTTATTTCAATTTTATTGCTCTTGTCGGATGCCATGCTATAGCCAAATTTAGTATAACGAACGCTTTTCATTGTTAGCTCTTCCAGCGCTTTAAAAATAGGCGTTATGATTAAATGCTTGCTTAATATTTCATTTGACGCACGGAGTCGCTTATCTAGGACTTTAAGTTCTGCTATTTTAGTGGCCTCGAAACGATTTTTAGCCAAGTTCAAAGTATCCTCCATCTTAGAAATATTCTTAGCGACTATTCCTTTGTAAAAATAAAGCCCCCCGGTGGCTATAAGCACCGTAAAAAGAAGGAGAAGAGAGATTATCATAATAATACCTACTGGTCTTCCAGATGAAGACACTGTCTCTTTGACAATAGGTTTTTTAGGTATGAAAGATGTTTGAAAATTTTGATCCATTTTTCTTATTTATTTTTTCTTATTCACTTTTCTCATCTTCTTTTATTATCTCACTTATTGGAGTTTTCGCAAGGCAATTCCTACTGCCACAGCGAATTCGGGACCTATAGAAACGAGAACTTTCTCTAGGAAAGATGGGGCTTCCACTTTAGAGAACGGATGACCGAGTTCAATCTCTCCACGAAAATTATTCGTAGCCACTTCTTTAAGTCCTTTCAGAAGTGCCCCTCCTCCCGTAAATATTACTTTCGAAATAATGCGATTATATTTCTTTTCATATCCTAATAATACATTATTCGTTTCTGAAAAGATATAATCAGTATGCACTTTTATGATATCGGTCAGGCTTTTTTCGAGAGGATTTCCAAAAAGTCCAAATTCTTTCTTCATTTTCTCAGCTTCGGCGAAAGGAACGCTTAAGGATTTTGAAATTGCATTTGAAATGTCTGCTCCTCCTCGATCAATTGTATGATAGCTTTTAACCATACCGAATTCGACGATAGACAGCTTGGTGCGAGATGCCCCGAAATCCACAAGAAGCACTGGCGAGAGCTCGTGTTCGAAATTTGCGCGAATAGAAGAAAATATTTCAATTTCAAAAAAAGATGCCGATAATTTACATTCGGAAACTATTGACTTATATCTCCCCACCGCATCGTTCTGTGTAGCCACTACCAACACATTTATCTTATCCTCTGAGATAGCGCCGTTTTCTCCATTAGCACTATTCATCTCTTCGAATGAAGCTTCTTTTTTCGGAAGAATAAAATAATCAATAGAAACTTCAGTAATCGGAACAGGAATATATTTGCGTGCTTCAATAGAAATGACCGATGAAATATCCGCATCTTTTACTTGAGCTGGAAGCTCGATGCTAAAAATCAAGCTGGATTGAATTGGAATGGAAATTGCCAGAGTCTTACCTCCGACCCCTGCCTCCTTTAAAACTTCTTGGAGCGCCAGAGCTACTTTTTCTACAGGAAGATTAGTGACCCGGCCTGCGTCTTCATCGTTATAAGGACCAAGCGCAATAGAGCCATAGGTTTCTAATACAGCTTTTCCTGCTTTTTTCTTTATTTCAACTACTTTTATTGCCGAGGAGCCGATATCTATCCCGATCGCAGAGTCTTGCCCTCCTCCTTTTCCTCCTGTAATGCCCGAAAGTAGGTCTTTGAATAAATTGCTCATTTTTAATGTATGGTAAAATATAGAGAAATACTACCTAAGTATAACATATATGGATATATTGAACACTATATTAGACATAGTTTTCCCCAGAAAATGCCTAGCTTGCGGCAAAAATGGCTTTGATTTATGTTTGGACTGTATTTCTCTCATTCCGAGCGCAGAGAGGGAGAGTGCGAAATGGATATTCCCTCTTTATGACTATCGAGATCCTCATATCAAAAAAACTATTTGGCTATTTAAATATAGCGGCAAGAAAAGACTCGCCCAAATATTTGCCTTGCCATTGTATGAAATGATGACCGAAGAAATATCCGAACTGCAAATCATGCAGAATTTTTTGAATCCGGTTTTAATTCCTATTCCCCTCTCGCGAACAAGAAAAAGAGAGCGAGGCTATAACCAAGCAGAAATTTTGTGTGAGGAGATAATGAAAATAAATAGACTGAGAAAAAACCTATCCCTAGAGCTTCAAAATAAAATCCTGGTGAAGACAAAAGATTCTCCGCATCAAGCCCGCATCAAGAACAGAACCGCTCGTCTTAAAAATATCGTTGGGTCTTTCGAAGTAGAAAATACAGAGTTAATAAAAAACAGAAACATAATTCTCGTTGACGACATACTTACGACGGGAGCCACACTCTCTGAAGCGAGGAAGGTTTTAAAAAATGCCGGAGCCAGAAAAATAATTGCTTTTACCGTGGCGCATTAGAAATAAAAAAAAAGATTTGTCAAGGCAACTTATACCTGAAAATACCATATAATAACGTGATATATGCTTCAACTCTTGATGACATACAAATACCTAATACTCATTCCCCTTTCCATTATCGAAGGACCGATAGTTACCATCATTGCTGGATTTTTGGTAACTATGAAAGTTTTTAATCCTGTCTTGGTCTACGCGATCATGGTTATCGGTGACATCCTAGGAGACGCAGGTATTTATTACATAGGGTATTCAGGAAAAAGGTTTTTTAAATTTTTCAGAGTAAATGATGAGAAGCTCGAAAAAGCCAAGAAATATTTTGCCGAGAACAGGAAAAAAGCGCTATTCACTTCAAAGATGGTGCATGGCATAGGCTTTACTGGGCTCCTCGCTGCAGGAGCTACTCATGTGCCCTACAAAAAATATTTCATTACTTGCGGACTCATCTCAGTTATCCAATCTCTTATCATGCTTATCATCGGCTACTTGTTCGGTCATGCATATGTACAAATAGGAAAATATCTCAATTATTATGCAGCAGCTGCAAGTGTCATCGCCCTAGTAGTTATCCTTTTCATATATCTAAAAAGAAAAAAGATAAAAACTACTCGAACTTTATGATTGTTGAAAAAAGAAAATTAAATATTGCGCTTGTCTGCGACCCGATAGGCAACAATAAATCTGGAGTGGTAGTTTCTACTTTGCGATTCGGCAAACTTCTGCGTGAGCGAGGTCACCACGTGATTTTCATAGGAGCAAAGTCAAAAGAACACAAAGAACACAGCCACCATCATGAAATAAAAACTTACCGCTATCGTAGCCTCCCCGTGCCCAAGTCCGGTGGATGGTATCTGGCTTTCCCCACGGTAAACGAACTTAAAAAAGTTTTCCAAGAGGAAAAAATTGATATAGTGCACATTCCTCTCCCGATGTCCGGGGCAATCATAGCAATCAAGGCAGCGAAGGCTCTCGACATAAAAATAGTGGCGCACTCACACTCTCAGCCAGAAAACTTATTTATGGATATGCCTAAAAAAATCCAACCCACCTTAAACAATTTATGGAATAAATATTTGATGTGGACATACAGCAAGGCGGAAGCCCTCATATACCCTTCAGAACTCGCCAAAAGTCTTCTTCACAACCTCGGAAAGAAGAACCAACCCTCGAAGGTTATTAGTAACGGAATAAACTTAGAAGAATTCAGACAAGTAGATATTCTAGATTTTAATGAAAGATTCGGAATTCCAAAAGACCAAATCAAACTACTTTTTGTGGGAAGATTATATCCAGAAAAATCGATAGATACTCTCATCCGAGCAGTTCCTCATATTTTAGAAGGACATCCAAATACCCATGTTATGTTGGCGGGAGCTGGACATCAAAGAGATAAGCTCGAGAAATTAATGCGAGATTTGAAAGTAGAAAAAAACATTACCTTCCTCGGTCTAGTTTCTGACGAAGACAAACTCATGGCCTACAACGCTTGCGATATATTTATTCTTCCCTCACTCGCCGAATTAGAGGGAATGGTGGTGCTCGAAGCGATGGCTTGCGGCAAGCCTATTATCATATCAAACGCCGAGATGAGTGCTTCCCGCTTCTTTGTGGATGGAAATGGTTTCCTGTTTGAAAGCAAGGACCATAAAGACTTGGCGGAGCAAGCCTTGAAGTTAATCACTGATACAGAACTTCGACAGAAAATGGGAAAAGTCAGCTCCGAAAAAATAAAAAATTACGATATAATGACAAGCGTGAATTCTCTCGAAGAAGTTTACTACCAAGCCTTGAAGGAAAAATAAATAAACATAAACTAAGATAAATTATGCAAGAAAATTATTTAAATGCTGAAATATATTACAGAAAGAATGAATTCAAGCCCGAGAGGCTGACTCTTGTCTTTGCCCACGGAGTTTCAGGGTCATCTTCTGCATGGCTTCCTTATGAAAAAATATTTGAGAATAAATACAACATTCTTACATACGATATACGAGGGCATGGCCTTTCTAAGAAATTCCCTATTTATTCTGATTACGATATAGAGAACTTCGCTACAGACCTGCATAAACTTGTAAATTCTCTAGGCATATCAAAGTTTGTCCTGATCAGCAATTCTTTTGCAGCTCTTGTAGCGCTTGAATATATAAACAAATACCGAGATACTGTGGTAGCAAATGTCTTTACCTCTCCGGAAGTTTACTTAAACGAGGGCATTGCTTCGAAAATCTTTCATGCGATCCTTCTACCTCTCACTTTCCTTGTAAGTCATATGCCTTTTGATCCTAAACCACGAGGTCAGGTAAACTACAAACAATACGTAGGCTCGACAGACTGGAGCATCGGCAGAAACTGGGCTGATATGAAAAACACGTCTCTTAGAGTACACTTTTTTACTCTAAGAAAATCTTTGGAATTCAGGCATGATTATCATTTAGATAAAATCAGTGTGCCTAGCCTCATTATCCACGGCGAAAAAGACACCATGGTGCCAATGAAGAACGCTATTCTTTTATCTAAAAATATAAAGAACTCTGAATTCGTAAGCATCCCCTCAGTAGACCACAATACAGTCCATAATGCTGTAAATGCCATGTCTCAAGCTATCGACTCTTTCTTAGAAAGAAACGGGAAATTTTTCTAAATCCTATTTTTTTGCTATACTCCATAAATGCAACCTGACAAAGAACCTATTTCCCATCGCCGATTTGTATGGATTTTCATTGAAGCCGGACTTATTCTCACGGTTAGCCTAGTAATCCAATATTACACCAGTAATTATGTAACTCGTTCCATTAGCGCGCCTGTTACCGACATTATACTTAGTAATACCCGCGTATATGATGTAGGAGGTATATTTGTGTATGGGGCTTTGTTTCTGACCCTAGTTGCTTTTGTGGCAGGAACAATAAAAATAAACCGCGCGCCTTTCATCATAAAAAGTATCGCGGTCTTCACTTTCGTCCGATCGGTGTTCGTAAGTCTTACCCATATCAGTCCTTTCCCGACTCGGGCTCTTATAAGCTCCCCTTTTTTCCAGAGAGCATGGTTCAACGGAATATTCACCGGAAATGATTTATTTTTCTCGGGTCACACCGGAGTACCATTCTTACTTGCTCTTATCTTTTGGGAAAACAAACCTCTTCGATTCACCTTCCTAGGATTTTCTTTGGTTTTTGCACTTATAGTTCTCCTCGGACATTTGCACTATTCTATCGACGTCCTTTCTGCTTACTTTATCACTTATACTATATTCCACATCTGTAAATTCCTTTTCCCAAAATCATGGCAACTTTTTTCCCAAAAATAAATAAAAATAGAATAAAAATAAATTATTTAAGTTAAGTGAATTTGAAATGAAACATTGCAAGGATTGCGAACCAGCTCAAGAAATACATGCACTAGCCTACATATCAGTGGTGCTCGACTATATAGACGGCCCTTTCTTCAATATGATGGACCGTATTTTTAAGACGACCGTAGATACAGTCGCAGACATGCTCGCTTTGCCTTTCTTTAATTTAATGGTGTTTCTTCGGTTAGCCCATTTCTCCGACGCACCGGACGAGAAAGACAATTATCGAACCAGATGTTTTTGGGAAGAAGCCAAGCGTCGCGGGATAGAAATGAAAGAATTCCACATGGGACCACTTCGAGATGTTTTTGTGGCAAAATATACTTTAAATGAAAATGGAAAAACAAAAGTTCTCACTTTCAGCGGTCTTCCTCGTCCGGGAACTGCTGCTTCTCCGGCGCTAAGATGGATGGATAACAAAGGCACCATGAATAAAAAATTTAAGAAAGAAAATATTCCCGTTGCCAATGGTGGCGTAGCTTGGAACAAGAAAAAGGCTATTCATATATATGAGCGCGTAGAAAAACCTGTCATCACCAAGCCAAACTTGGGCTCCAGAAGTAGACACACCACTATTCACATAGACACTAGAGAGGCAGTCATTGCCGGATTTAGAAAAGCAAAGAAACTCTCACCTTTAGTAGTTATCGAAGAAGAACTGCGCGGAGATCTGTATCGGGGAACACTAGTCGATGGAAAGCTCGTCGGAGTAGTCAGGCGCGACCAACCCGAAGTAAAAGGCGATGGTATTCACACACTCCAAGCGCTATGGGAAGAAGAGAACAAAAGGCCAGAAAGAAGTGGACCGATCTTTCACGCTATCGTCTTTGATGAGCGTGCCGAAGCTGAACTTAAAAGACAAAATATAAAGATGGAAGATATCCCCGAAGCGGAGCGAGTGATAAAATTTTCTCAGAAAACAAGCCGAGGCTCAGGAGGCACCACTACCGAAGTGACAGAAATAACTCATCTAGAAAATATAAAAATGCTGGAACACATCGCGAGCTTTTTAAATGATCCGCTCATCGGAGTGGACTTCATAATGGAGGACATCACAATGGCTTGGCAAGAACAAAAGAGATCAGGTGTCATCGAATGCAACAGCCTGCCTTTTATAGACCTTCACCACTATCCTTTATTTGGAACAGCGAAAAACATCGCGGGACACTTGTGGGACATGGTGCTCCCGGAGAGTAAAATTAAATAAAAACTACAAGATAAACTAATAGTGGTACAAAGTTTTGTAGATCTTATAATTTTCGATCGTTATTTGAGAGTTCGGATCATGAGGATGAAAATCTGCTGACAATTTTGATATGTGTTCTTTTTCTGTGGCAAAATCTCCCAAGAAACTTAGAAAATCATTATTCTTATTTACTTCTCCTTTTCCAAGAAAATGATCGATAGGGTG
>JBBRSF010000006.1:0-25151 GCA_038245685.1 Minisyncoccia bacterium | reverse complement strand
GATGAAGCGCGAGCCGGCGGATTAGAGTTTTAAATTTAAGAGTTATTAAAAATATGGAAAAAACTAACAAAAGTTTTGGCGAAAAAAAGAATACAGGACGACGAGGATCATCTTTCAACAGAGTGAAGCCAGAATTCGACCAAAAGATATTAAACATTCGACGTGTGACTCGTGTGGTTGCTGGAGGACGCAGATTCTCTTTCAGTGTCGCCCTAGTAGCAGGGGACAAGAAGGGTTCTGTGGGCTTAGGCTTAGGTAAAGCCGGAGACACTGCGCTTGCGATCAATAAGGCATTAAGAAACGCAAAGAAGAACATGGTTAAGTTAAACCTTACAAAATCGATGTCTATTCCTCATGAGTTATCTGCCAAATTCTCGAGCTCTTATGTAGTGCTTATGCCGAACAAAGGCCGAGGTCTAGTAGCCGGTTCAGTAGTTCGCGATATCGTAAAGCTTTCGGGCATGAAAGATGTAACTGGAAAAATATTCTCTAACAGTAAGAACAAATTAAACAATGCTAAGGCTGTGATAAAGGCGCTTTCTCAAATATCTTCTCGTTATGTGAAAGTAGCGCCGGAAACAATGGTCCTCAATAACAAAGAAGTTCCCGTAGTTGCCCCAACCGAATAAAATCATATGCAAACACATAATCTAAAAAGAGAACATAAGAATAAGAAAGACCGAATCGTAGGCCGAGGAGGCAAACACGCGAAAACTTCCGGACGAGGAGGAAAAGGTCAAACGGCTCGAGCCGGAAACAAGCGCCGACCAGAATTAAGAGATATCATCAAGAAACTTCCCAAGAATCGAGGTTATCAATTCAAGTCTATAAGGAAGCCTTATTATATAAAGGCAGACAAAGTGCTAGAGGCTAAAGACGGCAAAATGGAGTCATTTTCTGAAATTCGAAAGCGTCTTTCTATCAAAGGTGGTAAAATAAAAATGAAGACTCGCTCAATCAAGGCTAAGTAATAACCGTCGCGCTTTAAAGGACATGCGCGACATGATTTCGTAAAATCACATGCAAAACTTTTTAAATAAAATGAAATTAGTTTGGACAGATAAGACTCTAAGAAAGAGAGTGCTTTTTGTTCTCTTTGCTCTTATCATCTTTCGCCTTCTTTCCGCTATTCCGATACCTGGGATTGATACGCTTCAGCTTTCAAGATTTTTGAACAACAACCAATTCTTTGGAATATTGAACATCTTCTCCGGCGGTGGACTTTCCAATCTTTCTATCATCATGCTCGGAGTCGGTCCCTACATCACAGGCTCTATTATCATGCAGCTCTTGACTATCATGGTTCCTGCGCTAAAGAGGATATATCAAGAAGAAGGAGAAGCAGGCAGGAAGAGATTTGCTCAATATTCTCGTCTTCTTACAGTTCCTTTGGCGGCGATTCAAGGTTTCAGTCTTTTATATATATTGGAAAAGCAGGGTATTTTATTTAATCTTACCGCCTTTGATCGCATCACTAACCTTTTCATCGTCATCGCTGGATCAGTACTTCTGATGTGGATAGGAGAGTTGGTATCTGAATTTGGTATAGGAAACGGGGTATCACTTATCATATTTGCGGGTATTGTTTCTAGGCTTCCCGCCAAAGTAAGCCAGCTTCTTTTCACTTTTGATGTTTCTCAGCTTCCTCTCTACTTAGTATTTTTAGTAGCAGGAATGCTAATAATTGCTGGAATTGTATTGGTGACAGAAGCGGAACGTCCTATACCGGTTACTTACGCTAAACGTGTGCGAGGCATGAAGATGTACGGAGGCGGGTCCACTTATCTTCCTTTACGAGTTAACCAAGCTGGAGTTATACCGATAATCTTTGCACTTTCTATCTTGCTTTTCCCTCAAATGATCGGGACATTTTTGACTCGCTACACAAATCCTACCATCGTAAAAATCTCCCATGTGCTGGTTTCATTTACTCAGACCAGTTTGCTTTATGGAATTTTATATTTTATTTTTGTATTTTTGTTCACTTACTTCTATACCGCAGTCACTTTCGATCCCGAAGCACTTTCGACAAATCTTCAGAAGAATGGAGCGTTCATCCCAGGTATTCGTCCGGGCGCATCTACCTCTCAATATATTTCAAAAGTATTGAGTCGCATTACTTTACTAGGAGCATTGTTTTTAGGCTTTATCGCAGTCTTACCGCTTATAATGCAATCTATCACAGGTATCGCATCGCTTGCGCTCGGTGGAACATCTATCCTTATCGTAGTTTCCGTGGTTCTTGATCTTATCAAGAAAGTAGACGCGCAGATCTCAATGAGAGAGTACTAGGAGTTAACTAACCACTTCTTATATTCTTCTACTATGACATTAACAACCTCTAGAAGGTTGTTTTTGGTTGTATCTACTACAAGATCAAAATTATTTAAAGAAGTGTGGTCGATGCCATATAGGTCCATGTATCTTTTTCTTTCGCTTTCTAACCGGGAAGTTATTTTTTGGTAAATCTCCTCCGAAGTAGAAGAATCCTCACTTTGTTTGCGAAGTGGATTTTCTTCTAGATTTTTTAAGATTCTTTCTTGAGCAATCTCCGGACGAAGGTCCAAATAAACTTTAAATGATTCAGGAATCCAGTGATATGCTAACCTTGAGTCTATAACACTTCTTTCCAATTTTCCGGCATTTCTCACTTCCTCATCGATTTTCTTATCTATCGAGCTATCAGTTTCGGCCAGGATCGAAAGTTCGTTTAGAGAAATTTTCATTTCAAGGGCAATTTTTCTCATGAAGTCCCCAGAAGAGAACCGCGCGTAGCCTAGTTCTTGCGCGACTAAGTCTGCAGTGCTAGATTTGCCGCTGCCCAGTCCTCCAGTAATAGTTATAATCTCTTTTTTCTCCATAATTATAATAATTAAAACATATTTTGCTATAAAAAGATAACATTAATTCCGATTGATTTTTGGGGTTAAATTTTGTATTGTTAGCCTATGCCTTCAGAGCGGTCAGAAACATTTGTATTTTTTGGAATAATTGGTTCCGGCAAGGGAACACAGGTCAAACTCCTTCAGGACTTTTTAAAACAAAAAGACGGTAAAGAATGCGTATATGCCGGGACCGGAGATGGATTTAGAGAGATAGTAAACTCGGGGAGCTATGCGGGGAATCTTTTGCGTGACAAGATGCATAGGGGAGAACTGATAGACGACTTTTTCGCTAACTCCATCATTGCTAACATACTAAGCACTAAAATTTCCCCGGAGAAAAATCTTATTGTAGACGGATATCCGCGTACTGTAGAACAGTCGCGAGTCTTTGAAAAAATGATGAAATTCTTTAAACACGAAGATATTCAGATTATTTATATAGAAGTAAGCAAAGAGGAATCCATGAGACGTAATCTGAACCGCGCCAGACACGACGATACTCCCGAAGGCATAGAAAGAAGATTTTATGAATATGTGAACAATGTATTACCTGCGATGAATTATTTTAAAGATAAAGAAGGCTATACAGCTCACGCCATTAATGGCGAGCAGTCAGTAGAGGATGTTCACAAAGACATACTAAAGTCTCTTGGATACTAATTTTATGGAAGAAACAATAATTATTTCGCTTGGCGGTTCGATGATAGTTCCTGAGACGCTGGACGCTCACTTCTTGAGAGAATTTAAAAGTTTGATACTTGAACATGTTGCTAAAGGTAGAAAGTTCGTCATTATTACTGGAGGAGGGAAAACTTGCAGAAATTATCAAAATACCGCTAACGAGATAACTTCCGCTTCCAAGGAAAATTTAGATTGGATAGGAATTGCCACCAACAATTTAAACGCGGAATTATTGCGAGTTATATTTAACGAACAAGCTTTAAGTAAAGTAATTATTGATCTCTCGAAACCATTTTCTTTAGATAAGCCTATTGTTATAGGTGGAGCGTTTGAGCCTGGTCACAGTTCAGATTTTGACGCAGTATTGGCAGCCAAAACCGTAGGGGCAAAAAAGATAATAAACCTTTCCAACATCGACCACGTATATGATTCTGATCCAAAATTAAATCCGAACGCAAAAAAACTCGAAATGATTTCCTGGGCTGATTATCGCAATTTAATTCCCAAAGAATGGACTTCCGCAGGCTTAAGCACGCCTTTTGATCCTATCGCATCAAAGGCTGCAGAAGAAGTCGGGATACAAGTCTCAATTATGAATGGTAAGCCGATAGATAATTTGGTAAAATGTTTGAATGGGGAAAAATTCTCCGGGACCGTTATTTCTTAAAAATTTTAGTATGGTGATAATCATTAAGACAAAAGAAGAGATAGAGAAGTTGCGCGTTGGAGGCAAGCACTTGGCGACTGTGCTCTATAAAGTAAAAGAAAAAATCGCTCCCGGTGTATCGACGAAAGATCTAGATCTGTATGCAGAGAAATTGATCCGGGAGATGGGTGATACCCCTGCTTTTTTGAACTATAAACCCGATGGGGCCGATACGCCCTTTCCGGCCTCTTTGTGTGTTTCGGTTAATGACGAGGTTGTACATGGCATACCCAAGAAAAACAGAATACTAAAAGAAGGAGACATCGTATCTATTGATCTCGGGGTAAAATACCAAGGGCTTTTTACTGACATGGCTTTAACTGCTCCTGTCGGGGAGGTAAGCCCACGGGATAAAAAACTTATGCAAATGACCGAGCAAGCTCTCCAGGTAGGTATAGACGCCGCTCGATTTGGGAATACTATCGGTGATATAGGGTATGAGATAGAGAATTTTGTCCGATCTAATAAAAGTGTAAAATATGGAATTGTCGAAGTTCTTTCGGGCCACGGAGTAGGACGAGCTATTCATGAAGATCCTTATATTCCGAACTTTGGAAAAAAGGGAACAGGAGCGAAGCTCGTGGCGGGCATGGTGGTTGCCCTTGAGCCTATGCTAAACCTCGGCACCAAACACGTCACCATGGATGATGATGGATATACTATTCGCACCGCAGATGGAAAGCGGAGCGCACATTTTGAACACACTATACTTATTACAGATGGCGAGCCGGAAATTCTAACTAAAGTTTAGTTTTTTAATTCTTTTGTTATATAATTGAATTAATGGAAGGAACATTTTTTAAGGAAATGCCTAAATTTGAAACTCCCGGAGAGGAGCTCGAATATTTGCGCGCTCACGTGAAAGAGCGTGAAGAGCAATTAAAAAGTATGGGGCATATAGAAAATGCAGATGATCATGCTACCAAAGATGTCATTGGAGCCTACAAAAATATCCCTGCCGAAGAATTAGTGCATAAAGATCATATTATCGGAAACAAGCAGGCAGAAGCCATAGTCCTTAATCTTAAACCTGAACCGCATGATGCAGTGATGGAAGAGCTGTTAGGGTTAGTCATAACAAAAGGAGTACGGAATGCACTTAGTATAGTCGAAGCCATGTCTTCTCCGCATATTGAAGATGACTTTCATAGGATACTTATCCAGTATTTAAAAACAGGGCAAGTAATGCTCGACTTTAAAGAAGGCTCGCCGATATATCGCGCTCTCAACATGACTTTATTTGAGATCACCCTCCCTCCTCCCGAGGACGAAGCCGACAGATCCAAAGGATTCAAAGAGTTCATCGGCGCCATGGAGCAGTTCTATGCTGGCATGCAGTCAATATCAGAAGGAAAGAATAATGAAAAAGAAAATTATTTCACCCTCGAAGTGGCGCTCGGAAATCAAAACGACGAAGTGGTGATATATGCATCCATACCCAATAAGCATCTTTCTCTTTTTGAAAAACAAATTTTGTCTTTCTATCATAACGCAAAAATTCGCGAAGTGGCGGATGATTATAATATATTCAACGAAAGTGGGGGGTCGGCTGGAGCCTATGCTACTTTTTCCGAGCGCCCAGTAATGCCGCTCAAGACTTATGAAAACATAGAGCATGATCCGATGAATCCTATACTAAACGTATTTTCTAAACTAAAATCTAGTGGTGAAGGGGCAGCCATCCAGATAGTGATCGCTCCCGCAGGAGACAAATTTATAAACGAATTCCATCATATCTTAGATGACGTAAAAGATGGAATTTCTGTAAAGCATGCCGATGATAATTTCTATAAATGGAATAGTACTTTTAAAAAAGTAGGCAAGGAATTAATTTTTGGAATAAAAGAAAAAGAAGGAGAAAAAAAAGAAAAATACATGAAAGGCCGGCGCGCAGTCGATGAGGGCGCGGCGGAGAAGATAGGCAACAAGATAAAGAGCACCATCATGAAAGCCAATATCCGTATTATTGCTTCTGCCGAGAGTACCGAACGCGCGCGAGGAATATTGAAGGAAATAGAATCATCCTTCAATCAGTTTTCTGAAGCGGCCAGTAACTCGCTGGTTTTTGATGAACTCGACGGCAAAAATCTTAAAAAGCTTTTTCATGATTTTTCTTACAGAACTTTTTCTAGTGATGAAATCCTACCGCTTAATTTGAAAGAGCTTTCTTCGGTGTTTCATTTCCCAGTGGGTCTGGGCGGACAACCTCAGCTAAAAGAAGCAAAAGCAGGCATCGCGCCCGCTCCGATTGAAATGGGGCAAGAGGGAATAGTACTAGGAGTCAATAGTTATAGAGGCAAAGATGCAGATATACACCTCGCCCGCGAAGACCGTATGAGACATTTTTATGTTATTGGACAGACCGGAACCGGAAAAACGAACATAATGCTCAATATGATTACTCAGGATATCAGGGACGGCGATGGTTGCTGTTATATAGATCCACACGGCACAGACATACAAACTATACTTTCTCGGATTCCGAAGGAGCGTATCGATGATGTTATATATTTTGATCCTGCCTATACGGCTCGACCGATGGGGCTCAATATGCTGGAGTATGATCCTCGTTATCCGGAGCAGAAGACTTTCGTGGTCAACGAAATGATGGGAATTTTTAATAAGCTTTTCGACATGAAAGTGGGCGGTGGGGCGATGTTTGAGCAATATTTTAGGAATAGCGCATTTCTGGTCATGGAAGATCCTGAGTCGGGATCCACACTTCTCGAGATCACTCGAGTGCTCGGAGACAAGGAATTCCGCGACATGAAGCTGGCAAAGTGTAAGAACCCTATTATCAAACAGTTTTGGGTGTCAGCCGAGCAAACTACCGGAGATCAATCTCTGGCCAACTTTGTTCCGTATATCTCCTCAAAATTTGATAACTTCATCTCAAACGACATCATGCGCCCAGTGGTGCTCCAGCAAAATTCTGTATTTAATTTCCGAAAGATAATGGATGAAAAGAAAATCTTACTGGTGAACCTCTCCAAGGGAAGGCTCGGAGATATAAATGCGAATTTGATAGGATTGGTGCTTGTAGGTAAAATCCAGATGGCGGCACTTTCTCGCGTGGATATGTTTGGCAAGCCCATGAATGATTTTTATTTGTATATTGATGAATTTCAAAATGTAACTACGGACTCCATCGCTTCTATTCTTTCCGAAGCTAGAAAATACAGGCTTTCTCTTAACATTGCGCATCAATACATTTCTCAGCTTGAAGAAAATATTAAAAATGCTGTTTTTGGAAACGTAGGATCCATGGCAGTATTTCGAGTGGGGACTGAGGATGCGACATTTCTCGAACCTAGATTCAAACCGCAATTTAATGCGCAAGACATAACAAAACTAGATAATTATAATGCCTATGTGAACATGCTGGTAAAAGGTCAGCCGACAAAACCTTTCAATATAAAAACTATAGCTCCGGAAGCAGGAAACATGGGAATAGTGGATAGTTTAAAAGAACTTTCTTATGTAAAATTCGGACGCGACCGTGCAGAAGTCGAAGCAGAAATCATGGCCAGGTATAAAACGATGGAATAAATACTTATTTTCTATATTTTGCAAAATATGCTTTTTCTGCTAGAATGGGACCTATGGAAGAAATGAATTTATCGAATAAATTTGCGTTAGTAGAACAAGTACGCGAAACTGCGTTTAAAGAGCTCGAAGCAGTTATCGGGAAGCTCGAAAAGCATTTGAAAATTATTGAGGACGAAAGAACGCGCACAAATGACGAGAAGCAAGCAGAGGTTACCAAGACGCTGGCGATAGACGTTGTACGGGAAGGGGTAAGGGAAATTATTAAAAAAGTAGTCAACAAAATTTAATTTTATGAAACAAGAAAGAACATTAGTAATATTTAAACCCGATGCAGTACAGAGGGGAATAGTGGGGGAAATATTAGCGCGCTTTGAAAGGGCGGGCTTTAAGATTGCCGGCATGAAGATGCTTACGCCTGACTACGATCATTACTACTATCACTATGAGACAATCGGAAAGATGATATCTCGGCATAACCAGAAAATCTTCGACATCACCCTCGAGATGATGAGTGAAGGTCCTGTAATTGCGACTGTATTAGAAGGTGTAGAGGCAGTAACATTTGTTAGAAAGATGGTAGGAGCCACAGAGTCTAAGAGCGCGCTTCCCGGCACCATAAGGGGGGATTATTCTCACATGAGCTTTGCTCACGCCGACAAAGAAGAAGTAGGTCTTCCAAATCTTTTGCATGCTTCAGGGGATGCGGAAGAAGCGAAAGTGGAAATCGCTCACTGGTTTTCAGAAAAGGAACTTTTTGATTATGAAACTGTTCACGAAAAATTTACTCAGAAAAGAAAGTCTCATAAAAAATCCTAACAACATATGTATGAAGTCGAGGTAAAAGCTCGGTTGCGGAACAGAGAAGAGGTAATAAAAAAACTCGAGGCATTGGGTTGTTCTTTATCAGAAGAATTACATCAAGTAGATTATATTTTTAATGCCCAAAAAAGTATTTTTCCTCCACCCTTGGGTGAGCCCGTTCTGCGTGTGCGGAAACAAAATGATAAATATATTCTTACCTTAAAAATTGATCAATCTAGCAGACAAGATTGCATGGAACATGAGTTAGAAATTAGCGATGGGGAGAAAATGAAAGAGATAATTAAACTACTAGGTTTTCGAGAAGATGTTACGGTAAAGAAAATACGTGTAAAGACAATGTACAAGGATATAGAAATATCTCTAGACTCTGTCGAACTATTGGGAGAGTTTATTGAAGCTGAAAAAATGGTAAAAGAAAAAGACCCTGAAATCCGAAAGCAAATTCAAGAAGAACTGATGGCATTTTTAGTTGAACTTGGGGTGCTGAAAGAAGATCAGGTAATTGATGGCAAATATGATATTATGCTTTTCGAAAAAATGGATAAAAATGATAAACAAAGTAATCTATAATATACAAAAACTCCGAAACATAACAAATCGTTTGTCCATGTTGCAGAAAAAATTAAAGGGAATATACTTTAGATAGGGTTATTTCCGATTATTACCTAGAACACTAAATTATGGGAGTTTCGATCGAGTGTGACCTTGGTTACACACGTCTGACACCCACTTGGCTTTAAGCTACGGTAATACTTCAGAGATAGTCCTAAGAAGTACCCCTGCCTGCGCAGGGTTTTTTCTTTATTTTTCTTGGAAACATCCTTTTTTAAGAGTAGAATACTAAAATGGAAAGGAATAAATTATTAAAACGTGTCGTCGTCCTAGTATTTTTTATTTTCTTCATAAATTACCTAGCTACCGCTTTTTATTGGTATACCTCTGTTTGGTGGTTTGATATGCCTATGCATTTTCTGGGAGGTTTTTGGATAGGGCTAGTATGCATTTGGTTTTTTTCATCTAAAGAAATTTCTCTACCCGTACTTGCTAAAATAATTTTACTTGTACTTATTATTGGAGTAGGTTGGGAATTATTTGAAATTTTGGTAAATAGTTTTCTGGCAAAGAACTCTTTTAATATTCTGGACACTCTTTCCGACATTTTTTTTGATCTTGCAGGTGGAACTGCCGCTCTTTTATATTTTTTAAGAAAAATTTTGCCGAAAGTTGTAAATAAGGTACAATAAACAAATGGAGAAAACGGCAAAAGTAACATTTCACGGAGGTACAGGATCAGTCACGGGAGCAAACTTTCTCCTCGAAATTGAAGGAAAGAAAATTCTAGTGGATTGTGGTCTTACTCAAGGAGCCAAAGTTGCAGACGATGTGAACTGGCAGCCTTTTCCTTATGATCCGAAAGAAATAGACATACTTTTTGTCACTCATGGACATGTAGACCATTTAGGAAGAATCCCCAAGCTCATCGAAGAAGGTTTTCGAGGGAAGATATATTCGACTGAGCCGACTAAGGGCCTTGCGCTCCCCATGCTCGAAGATACAGCGGGAATTTTGAGCAAGAACACCGAACAAGGGCTCGACAAGATTTACTCCGAAGAGAATATAAAAACCACTCTTTCTTTGTGGCAGGGATTTCCTTATTACAAAAATATATCCATAACTCCAGAGCTTAGTGTTGTTTTTTTAAATGCGGGTCATATCCTCGGATCGGCAATGATAGAATTTTTATATAATGGTAAAAAAATAGTTTTCACAGGGGACTTAGGAAATAGTCCTTCGCCACTTTTGCCTGATACAGATAAACTCACTGATGCAGATTATCTTATCATGGAGTCTGTCTATGGAGATAGAAATCATGAGTCTCGTTCAGACAGGAGAAGACTTCTGGCGGAAACTATTCAAGATAATCATAAGCGAAAAGGGACACTTGTCATTCCTACTTTTTCCCTAGAGCGCTCGCAAGAGCTTCTTTTTGAACTTGATGCGCTTCTAGAGGGTGATCGTATCCCAGTGATGCCTATTTTTTTTGATTCTCCACTGGCCATCCGGCTGACAGAAGTATTCAAGCAATTTAAAAGCTACTTTAATGAAACGGCGCAAAAAGCTATTTCGCCTGGTAAATACCTTTTTGATTTTCCAGGACTCCACAATACCCTCAAATCTGAAGAATCAAAAATGATAAACGAAGTACCCAATCCTAAAATAGTAATTGCCGGGAGCGGTATGTCGACCGGAGGACGAGTTGTGCATCACGAGAGGCATTATCTACCAGATCCAAACAACACTCTTCTTCTAACTGGCTATCAGTCTGTAGGAACTCCTGGGCGTATGATCCAAGAAGGTATGAAGACAGTGCGAATCACCGGAGAAGACGTGATAGTGCGAGCGCACATAGTTACCATATCCGGATATTCAGGTCACAAAGATTCCGACGCACTCTTGAATTTTGTGGAAGACATGCAAGATAAAGTGAAAAAAGTTTTTGTGGTTATGGGCGAGCCGAAGTCATCGCTTTTCCTTGTACAGAAACTCAGAGATAATTTGGGAATAGAAGCGTATGCGCCCGAACAGGGGAGCTCAGTTACACTTGTTTGTTAATATGTTTGTTAATTTTTTTATTAAATTTTTTATATTGATGTTATACTAGGAATATGAATTCTCCATTTAATTTTGAAGATAAACACGGACATAATCAAATAAAAATCTGCGTCTCCGGAGCTGCCGAGACGGGCCACTGCGGAGTAAATGCTCTAGAAAAAGCAAAAGAACTCGGTCATGAGATCGCGAAGCACGGTGCTGTGTTAGTGACCGGAGCAACCACAGGCTTTCCACTTTGGGTGGCTATGGGCGTGAAAGAAGAAGGAGGTATATCGATCGGGATTTCTCCCGCTGCTTCGGAACGCGAACATGTGGAAGTTTATAAATTGCCATTAGACTATATGGATCTAATAATCTACACCGGTTTCGGTTCCCCGGGCAGAGATCTTC
The DNA here is from genome assembly GCA_038245685.1 of Minisyncoccia bacterium. Taxonomy (GTDB): domain Bacteria; phylum Patescibacteriota; class Minisyncoccia; order Phycocordibacterales; family UBA9973; genus UBA9973. The sequence goes on along the minus strand of JBBRSF010000006.1, from coordinate 13,505 downwards.
TTCTGACTCGATCATCGGACGCAGTCATCTGCGGATGCGGTAGGGTGGGAACCATCCATGAGTTCACCATTGCCTTCGAGGATGCAAAGCCTATAGGCATATATGAAGGTCCGTGGGATATGGGAGCAGAATTGAAAGATATAATAGAAAAAGCGCATAGGCCAAACGTAAAGATTGTAAACGGAGAAGATCCGAAAAAGCTTGTAGAAGATGTCATAGCTTTAGTAAAAAATGACAAAATAGCTGAATACAATATCGCATCTCCAGTTTTACCTATCTCGCAATAGAAAATAAAATCAAAATAAAAAGCCCGCCAGAAGCGGGCTTTTTATTTGGAGTAATTATTTAGCTAATTCCATTACTTTCGCGAATGTTTTAGGATGATGTTCCGCAAAGTCGGAGAGTATTTTTCGGTCGAGCATTATGTTCTTCTTCTTGAGCGCTCCCATCAGCTTGGAGTAAGACATGCCGTTCTCTCGGGCTCCTGCGTTTATCTTGATATTCCAGAGTTTACGATTGTGAGACTTCTTATCCTTTCGGTGGGCGAAAGAATAGTTACCAGCATGGAGCAGTGCCTCTTTTGCTTGACGCTCTTTCGTGCTTCGGCCATGACGCATACCCTTAGTCTGCTTCAGGATACTCCTTCTTCGTTTTAACGCATGTACTCCTTTTTTAACTCTTGTCATATATTAATTACAATTATCTTTTATAAAATTTTTAAATTCCAGGCATCAAGTGGCTCTTTGGTTTGTTCTTGATAACGAAGTTCTTACCCTTTCGTCCACCGAGCTGAGTCGTTCGAGACTGTTTTGCGTTGAAATGGTTGAAACCGGGCTTTCTAGACAAAAGCTTTCCACTCTTTGTTACCTTTAGTCTTTTTGAAAATGATTTATTTGTTTTCATATTAATATTTTATATTTGTAGTCAATTTTTTGAACTATTTCTTTTCGATAGTCAGAGTTAGACCTTTTGGACCTCTCTTATAACTGTCTGATACTTTGTAGTCCTCGGTGACTAAGTGCAGTACTCGGTCGAGGCGTTCTTTCAAGAATTTCTCATCCATATATTTGGCACGGCCAGCAAGGAAAAGTTCCACTTTGATTCGATGTCCTTCCTTTAACCATTTAGATGCAGTCTTGGCTTTAAGCTCTAGGTCATGGTCTCCAGTGCCTATCTTTATTTGGATAGACTTGGTTTCGGTTCTGTTTGCTCCAGCTTTTACTTTCTTTAGCTTCTTATTGGCTTCATACTGATATTTGCCGAAATCCATTATCTTGGCGATAGGTGGATTGCTGTTCGGAGATATCTCTATAAGATCCATACCCCTAGATTGCGCCATCTCCAAAGCATCTTTAATGCTCAAAAGTCCGAGATTTTTGTTTTCATTATCTAAAACCCGAAGTTCTTTCGCTCGTATTTGGTTGTTTATTCTTTCGCGCAATTTGTATAAGTAGGCAAAATAGACTAAAAAAGACCTATGGCTACTAAGGGATATTAGCTTAATTATAGGGCAAAGTCAAATAATATTATGGTAAGATAAACACATGGCAAATTATGCAGAAAACAGGAAAGCCCGCTTTGAATACGAAATTTTGGAAAAATACACTGCCGGTATTGAGCTTATTGGCGCGGAAGTGAAGTCGGTGCGTGGAGGACAGATCTCTCTCGAAGGCTCTTTTGTCATAATAAGAGGGGGAGAAGCATTTCTTATCAATGCTAATATTCCAGCATATCAGGCAAAAAACACACTTTCTGACTATGATCCCCTCCGAAACAGGAAGCTTTTGCTTACTAAGGACGAAATACGGGAGCTTGCCGGTAATGAGAAAAATAAGAGCTTGACGATAGCGCCGATTTCAGTGTATAATAAAGGCAAGAAAATCAAGATCGATATTGCGCTGGTGAAAGGAAAGAAAAAGCGTGATAAACGCGAATCTATCAAAAAACGCGATACCGATCGTGAAATTCGGCGTGAAGTCAAAGAACGTTAATGAAACTTTGAAAAAAGAATATGGGGATGCAAGGCATAGACAGAAGGCTATCTGTTATCGATGCGTACCGAGAATGAACGTAATCTCGTAAAACTTCGTTCATAGCTTAATTGCAAAATTAGCTTCTAAGGTGAAGGACATAGCTTCTCCATACTTCGGTATGAAGGACTTTGCTTTCGCTCCAGCTTTCGCGTAAGCGCTCGCTGGCGTCTCTCTTATAGACTTCCGATATATAAGTAGAGGTGTAACATTATCGGGATAGGGGATTGATTGTCTCGGCAATCTTTCGAAACAAAGAGAATCGGTTAAAAAATATTTGGCTCGTTTAAGAATTTTTTAACTTAAACAAAAAAGCGTGCTACGTACGTAGACTTCTTTACAGCCACCTTTTGCACCGGGGTTCAATTCCCCGCATCTCCACAAAAATAAGGAGCAGAGCGACTATATTTTTGTAGGATGCCGATGTATTTCATCGGCGCCACACGAGTTAATTGTAGCCCCCTCCGAGGATCTTCGAGATGCCGATGTATTTCATCGGCGCCACAAGAAGTATTTTCTTCGTAAAAAGCTCTGACTTTTTAGTATATATATATGGTACACTTATAATAATTTCATGAAGAAGTTTATATTTATTTCAATTTTTTTGACAGCATCATTTACGTGCTTCTTTTTCAGTGTCTCTCGCGCGGAAGCAGCTACTTTGTATTTTAATGGTGGCGCAGATAGCGACTGGAATACCCGTATTGGCAATTGGTGGACAGATGCAGGTTTTACTAGCCAAGCACCTAGCCTTCCTGCAGTCGGGGATGATGTGGTTGTTAGCCAACCTGTTACTTCAAATAGCGGCTCATCGGTTTCAATACATAGTTTACAAGTTTATGGAGAGGCTTATAACCAAATCCCTATAACCGTGGCTACAAATGCTACTTTTTACAACAACAGCAGTAATAGCAGTGTTATTACGGGGAATACGATATTTTATGATTCATCTAATACTGGAGGTACAGTAAATGGCGATGCGCAATTTAATGACGCAGGAGCTAATTACGGAACTGTTTCAGGGGACGCAATATTTAATGACTCGGGAGACAACGAAAATTAGGTAGTTGGAAATGCCTGTTTTGCATCTACTGCATTTAACAACGGCACAGTAGATGGTTCGACAACTATCTGTAATGTCTTAGCTCCAGTCGTGAGTGCCGGTTCTTCCATTACGATAAGTCTTACAAGTGCGATTTTTGCAGGGTTAATCGATAATACTGGAGGTGAAAGCGCGAATACAACGGGAATTGAATATGGTCTTACTACTGGGTATGGACAAACTTTATCTCAATCCGGAGCTTTTAATCGCGGTAATTTTTATTTGAAAGCTGATGCTCTTTCCTGTGATACGGCGTATCAATTTCGTGCTTTTGCTACCAATACCGCAGGGACTATATATAGTAATAATTCTTCCTTTACTACCAGCTCGTGTTCTAGAATTTTATATGGTACAGACGGAGGGTTAAATAATACAGGAACTGATACGCAGGGTCCTCAACTTTATGCCTTAAATCCTGAAACTGGATCTAAGATTTCAACTATAGGCCCGGTTGGATATTATGTGAATGGAATGTCTTTTAATACTACAAACGGCATATTATATGCTGCGACAGGCGATACTATAGGAGTTTTTACGGGTAACATAAATTTTACTTCCCTTAATCAAGTCGCTCCCTTTTCCGCATGGGAAGGAATAGCTGCTGCTCCGAATGGTAACGTATATGCCGCTGAGTCTGGAGGAGATATTTATATGCAAACCTCGGGCGTTGGCGATTTTCTTCCTCTCCACCAGACAAATAGGGGTTGGTGGGGCATGACTGCTGCTCCTAATGGTAACATATATGCCACGGTAGATTTTGGCGATATTTATATGCAAACAAATGGTACTGGTGATTTTTTACCGCTTAATCAAACACACAATGGTTGGGTAGGGCTAGCTGCAGCCCCGAATGGTAATGTGTATGCGGTGGATCAAGGTAACATTTATATGCAAACCGGTGGCGTGGGTGATTTCAACAATACAGGCGAAACCGCAAGAAGTTGGTTTGCAATCGCTGCGGCGCCAAACGGAGATATATATGCGGCAGACCAGGGAGGCGACATTTATAAACAAACAGCAGGGGTAGGGAATTTTCTTGCCTTAGGAGTGACTCATAGGAGTTGGTATTCCCTGGTCGTAGCCGCAAACGGAGATATATATGCCGGTACCACTATTGGAGATATTTATATACGCAGAGGGGGAACAGGAGATTTTGTTTCTATGGCTCAAGGCAATAAAAGCTGGGAAGGTTTGACGGTTGCCCCGAATGGTAATGTGTATGCGGCAGATTCCAATGGCGGAAGTATTTACATGCAAAATAACGTATCAGGCACACCAAGCCCTTCTCCTCATACACATAGTCTTATTACAATAAATACTTCGACTGGAGGAGGCACATATATAGGTGCTATTACCGATCTCGGAGCTGCGCCTATAAACTTAGAAGATATTTCTTTTCGTTCAGATGGTAGATTGTATGGTTGGTCCGCAGGGGATAATGATTTGTACACAGTAGATCTGACTTCTTGTAATGGAATAGATACAACTTGCTTGGCTACAAAAGTAGGAGAGTCATCTCTTACAACAGCAGGAGATGGGATGACTTTTTACAGTGTTAACAACTTGGCTGTTTTTGGTAATCACGATTTTTCTTATTATAAAGTAAATCCGGACACTGGGCTCGTAATTTCTAATCCAGGGCTTATAAATTCCTCGGGATCGGGGTATACCATTACTGCGGCTACTTTGAGTGGAGAGAATGCTATTTTTGCGACTCTTCTTAATAATGTAAATGCGCCGTCGAATCTCTTAGTGATGAATCCAACTGAGAATAGTATAATCTTTTCTACGGGAAACAATTCTGACTTGAAATATATAAGTGCACTCGCTTTCACCCCAACTTCTTCTCCTGTTCCCCCAGTAATTCCGGTGGTTCCGATTCCAGTCATCATTAGTAGAAACTACGGACATCCCCTAGATGAGAGCTTGTCCGTGCTGATTTCGGTTCCCATAGCTATTCCGCATAATTATATTTTTGGGACTGCACTTATAAAGTTTGGAAGTAGAGGCGATTTCTGCAAGGCATGGCAGATCTTTTTCAATGATAAAATGGGTTCGCACTTAGTGCTTGATGGGATTTGTGGCAAACTCACGATGACCGTGGCGAGATCTTGGCAAGCATCAGTGGGACTCAAGGCGGATGGACTTCTCGGACCGATGTCACGCGCAAAAGCACTCACTCGATAATTTCTCTTTCTGTATTTTTCATGCTATCATCTCCTAATGGATTTTAATTTTCTGAATCAAAAAGAACCAACAAATAAAGGAAAGAAGGGACCGAACAAGACAAAATTCGGAAGCAGTATCGCAGGTGCGGTGTTTTTCTTCGTTCTCATCACTGCAGTTTATATTTTACTTGGCGGATCAAATAAGCCGACAACTGAAATTCCCATTTCTGATCTTGCAAAAAGCATTACGGCAGGGGAGGTGAAGAACATCCTAGTAGAAGGAGACAAGCTTACTGTTACTTACAACAATGCTGATATAAAAACTTCAAAGAAAGAAGTGGGTTCTTCACTTTCGCAAACACTTTTTAATTATGGTGTCACCAGTGATGCGCTTTCCAAAACCTCGCTCGAGATAAAAGACGAAAGTGGATTTGGTTACTGGTTGGTAAACATCCTACCTTTTCTTTTGCCCATAATTTTTATTTTAATTTTCTTTTGGTACATATCAAGGCAAGTTAAAGGCGCGGGCATGCAAGCATTCTCCTTCGGACAGTCGAAGGCTCGCATCACCGATCCGAACGACAAGAACAATCGAGTTACCTTTAAAGATGTAGCAGGATGCAAAGAGGCGAAAGAAGAATTGAAAGAGATTGTGGATTTTTTAAAGAGCCCGAAGAAATTCTTAGATATTGGAGCAAGAATTCCCAAAGGAGTAATTTTAACCGGAGCTCCCGGCACAGGAAAGACCTTGCTTGCTCGAGCCGTAGCAGGTGAAGCCGGGGTGCCGTTCTTTCATCTATCAGGAAGCGAATTCGTGGAAATGTTCGTAGGAGTAGGTGCTTCCCGTGTGCGAGACTTATTTAAAATGGCAAAAAAAGCAGCGCCTGCAATAATATTCGTAGATGAGATCGATGCCATAGGGCGGACTCGTGGAGGAGGGTTTGGCGGGGGAAACGATGAAAGAGAACAGACTTTAAACCAAATTCTAGTAGAAATGGATGGCTTCGAGCCGAACGACAAAGTCATAGTCATGGCGGCGACCAACCGGCCGGATGTGCTCGATCCAGCCCTAGTACGCCCAGGACGTTTCGACCGAAAAGTAATACTTGATCTTCCTGATCGCGCAGATCGCGAAGAGATATTGAAGATCCATTCTCTGAAGAAACCTTTGGCTGAAGATATAAATCTAAAGTTAATCGCAGAGAGAACTCCAGGGTTCTCTGGAGCAGATTTATATTCTTTGATGAACGAAGGAGCGATACTTGCAGCAAGAGAGAATCGCAAGAAAGTTTTTCAATTTGATCTCATTCGCGCCATAGAAAAAGTTATGCTCGGTCCGGAGAGGAAAAGTCACTTACTTTCTAAGAAAGAAAAAGAAATTACTGCTTATCATGAAGCAGGGCACGCGATCGTCGCCTCCGTTCTTCCGCACGCGGATCCTGTGCATAAAGTTTCTATCATAGCGAGAGGCAATGCCGGAGGTTACACATTGAAACTTCCACTCGAAGAAAGAAAACTTCAATCTAAAAAAGAATTTATAGATGACATCGCGATGTCGCTCGGGGGATATGTTGCCGAACAGATGATGTTCGGAGATATTACTACTGGACCATCGAGCGATCTTTCTGTGGCTACCAACATCGCGCGGGCGATGGTCACACGTTGGGGTATGTCTGATCTCATCGGTCCGGTTGCTTTGACGGATTCTCCAGGGTCTTCCATATATGGAGAGCGTTCTGAAAAAGAATTCTCCGAATCCGTTTCCACGAAAGTAGATGCAGAGGTTTCTCGTATAATTAATGACGGTCTTAAAACAGCGGAACAGGTGTTAAACGAACACAAGAAAGCTTTCACAGCTATTGCACATAAACTCATAGAAGTGGAGACTCTCGAGCAAGAAGAGTATGAGAAAATTCTCATTGCCCACGGAATTTTACTTAAAAAAAGGGAAGAACCAGCTACACTTGAGATAGTTCGATAATATTTGCTTTATTTTTTGGTAGACCATATGTCTTTGCGAAAAACTAAGGAATCTTGTAGTATGAAAAGGCTAGGTTTTCGAGGTTTCGCTAACCATTTTTCCGTCCTTAGCTCAGTTGGTTAGAGCACAGAGCTTATACCTCTGGGGTCCTTGGTTCGAATCCAAGAGGACGGACAATAAATAATTTTTTCCTCCGTTTTACTTATAAATTACTAGCTCAGATGGCGCCCCTATTCCGTCTCTTAGATTTTTATGTTCTTCTACCAAAAAAATATGTTATCCACTGCCCGAAGCAGATCATTTTCGTGTATAATGATATTCCGATGCAGAAGCACCCAAAAAACTATGTTAAATTTGCAAAATTTTTCTTGGGAATTTTTGCTTGTCTTCTCGTTCGATTAATTCCTTTTCGTGTTCCGAACATAGAACCGATCATGGCAACCACTATGCCTTTTGGTCGTGCCTATGGAGCTCTCACAGGTTTTTCTTTCGCGGCACTTTCCATTTTTCTTTATGATTTACTTACTGGAACCGTAGGGATGCAAACATTTTTTACCGTGGGAGCATACGGGGCTATCGGAATATGGTCTGCAAGCTATTTTAAAAACAAAACCACTGGTGCATGGAGCTATGTGAAGTTCGCAATCATGGCTACACTCTTTTATGATGCGCTTACAGGACTTACGGTAGGACCGATCTTCTTCCATCAATCCCTCCTTGCTTCTATCTTGGGACAAATTCCATTTACAATGCTTCACTTAGTAGGGAATATCGCATTTGCATTTATACTTTCTCCAACGCTTTATAATTTTTTGATTAAGAAAAAGAAAAGAGAGACGAGGTTAGAGCTTATAAACATTCTTAATCCTAAAATAATTTAAATAAAATGCCAACAAAAACAAAAACAAAAACAGCTACAGAAAAAATTTCAAAGGGCGAACTTTCAAAAATAAAATCTATCAGAAGGAGAACCGGAGAGATGGTCCCCTTTGAACTCGAAAGAGTGGCTCGAGCGGTCTTCAAGGCATTTGAAGTATCAGGCGAAGGAGATGAGGATAAATCTTATTTAATTGCAAATCGAGTTTTCAAAGCCCTTCTAAATCTTCGTGATGAACTTGTCAGTAAAAACAAAAGCGCAAAGTTCTTGCCGACCGTAGAGCTTGTGCAAGACTTTGTAGAAAAAGAATTAATGAATGAGGGTTTTGCTGATACAGCTAAGAAATATATTCTTTATAGAAATAAAAGATCGGAACTTAGAGCAACATTTGGCCCTGTCCCTGAGGCAGTGAGAACAGCAGTCGAAGAGTCCAGTAAATATTTTAATAGCCCATACTCAGAATATATTTTCTATCAGTTTTATTCTAGGTGGGTGCCTGAGCTCGGACGACGTGAGACATGGGTGGAGACTATAGCTCGTTACATGGACTACATGAAGGAGAATTTGGGGGATAAGCTTACAGCTAAAGAGTATGAAGAGGTTCGTCAAGCTATTTTAAACCAAGAAATATGCCCTTCTATGAGGCTTTTGTGGTCAGCGGGTAAAGCTTGCCGTCAGTCAAATGTATGGGCATATAACTGCTCATATATTGCGCCTACTTGCTCCCAAGATTTAGGGGAAATAATGTATGTGTCTATGTGCGGAGCAGGACTTGGATTTGCGGTAGAGTGGGAGAACGTTCAGAAATTTCCACAAATTAAAAAACAAGTCAAGGCAAAAGCTCCTACCCACCTAGTAGTAGATAGTAAAGAAGGATGGGCAAATGCATTTGTTATGGGACTTGATGCCTGGTTTGATGGAACAGACGTGAACTTCGACTACTCAGCAATACGTCCCGCCGGAGCACGACTCGAGACGGCTGGAGGAAAAGCTTCTGGTCCGCAACCGCTCATGGACTTAATGGAATTTGCCAAGAGGAAAATATTGGCAAAACAAGGACGCAGACTTTCAAATATAGACATGCATGATCTTATCTGTCAGATAGGAATGATTGTAGTTGCAGGAGGAGTACGAAGAAGTGCTCTTATATCTCTTTCTGAACTCGAAGATACAGAAATGCGAGATGCAAAGAAAGGACAGTTCTATCTTACAGAAGGACAGAGAAGCATGGCCAACAATTCTGCGGTATATAATGCAAAGCCGGGAGCAGAAGAATTTCTAGATGAATGGACCTCTCTCGTAAAATCAAAATCTGGTGAGCGTGGAATTTTTAATCGTGCAGGACTAGAGAAACAAGTACCAGCTCGTCGTTGGGCCGCGATCAAAGATGAGAGACAGATGGGTCTCAATCCTTGCGGAGAAATATATTTAAGATCAAAACAATTCTGCAACCTTACTTCCATTGTTATTCGCCCGAAAGATACTGCCGCAACGCTCAAGAGAAAAATGGAGCTGGCTACACTTTTGGGAACTTATCAATCCACTCTCACTAATTTTGGTTACCTTTCAAAAAAGTGGAAAGAGAATTGTGAAGAAGAGAGATTGCTCGGAGTTTCTCTTACTGGGTATTATGACAATACGATAATACGGGATGATAAAGTTCTAGATTCTCTTAAGGCAACTTCAGTAGAAGTAAACAAAAAGTATGCGAAGAAATTTGGGGTAAACGCGTCCACGGCTATAACTTGCGTAAAACCTCACGGAAACTCTGGCCAGCTTTTGGGCGTCGGTTCCGGTATGCACCCATGGTTTGCTCCATATTTCATCCGAAGAGTGCGTATATCCCACACTGATACATTGCTTCAGATGGCTCGCGACCAAGGAGTGCCTTGTGTCCCAGAAGTCGGACAGTCTGCTGAAACTGCTACTACTTTCGTATTAGAGTTCCCAGTAAAGGCTCCAGAAGGGGCAATATTTAAAGATGAAGTCTCTGCCCTAGACCTCATGAAAGAGTGGAAGAGATTGAAAGAGCATTTTGTTGAGCATAACCCTTCGGCGACCATATATGTAGGACCAGATGAATGGATAGCTGTAGGAAACTTTGTATATGAAAACTGGGATTGGATAGGAGGACTTTCTTTCCTGCCAAGATCTGAACATGTTTATCAACTCGCTCCATATGAGGCTATCAACAAAGAAGAGTATGAGAAGAGAACTCGGGCTATTGGTAAAATTGATTTCTCCAAACTTTCTCAGTATGAAGCCGCTGACAATACTACCGGTGCAAAAGAATTTGCATGTGTTTCGGGTGTGTGTGAAATATAAATTAAGAAATTCTCGTAAAATACAATAAGCTATGCTTTACACTAGAAAAGGCGATGGAGGTACTACTAAAACCTTTGGCTGTGACCAACGTATTTCTAAGAGTTCACTTGTTGCAGAGGCCTTGGGGTCACTCGACGAAGTAAACTCTTTTTTGGGTTTTGTTCGCGCACAAACAGCGGGGATGAAGTTCACTACCGCGCAAGGAGAAACGGAATACTCGGAAGTTGTTCTCGATATTCAAAAGAATTTATTTATAGTGCAAGCCGAAGTAGCAGGATCAGCGATGTCTGTGGCTCAAGAAAAGATTACGAGAGTGGAAGAGATCGTAGATGAGATAGAAAAAGTTCTTCCTCCCATAAAAACTTTCTTTATTAGCGGAGCGACAGCAGTAGGTGGAATGTTCGATTTTGCTCGCACACTATCCAGACGAGCTGAGAGGAGAGCAGTCGCAGTAAAAGAAGAAGGGATAAGACCCATAAGCCCCGAAACAATGTCTTACCTTAATAGACTTTCTAGCCTTTTATATGCTCTCGCCAGAATTTCCAGCCGCGTGGAAGGGGAAGAAGAAATTAAGCCGGATTATAAATAATTATTCGAAATGAAATTCGCCAGCTTTTTCGTGCACTTTCTGTTTTAGGAGAGGATATTTTGAAAGTTCAGGGTCTTCTTCTATTAGTCTTATGGCTTCAGTTCTGGCTGCTTCTACCATTTTCATATTTTTTATAGCCTCCATGCCGAGGTCGGTAATGCCCCACTGCTTGGTGCCCCCGAGCTCGCCAGCGCCTCGGAGAGCGAGGTCGAGCTCGGCAAGCTCAAATCCGTTCTTTGCGGTTTTCAATGCTTTTAATCTTTCGATAGTCTTTTCGCTTTTAGCCTCTGCAAATATATAGCAATATGCTTGATGCGAACTACGAATAACGCGTCCACGGAGTTGATGAAGTTGGGCAAGGCCGAAACGTTCCGCGCCTTCTATTATTATTACGGTTGCATTTGGCACATTTACTCCTACTTCGACTACAGAAGTCGCGCAGAGGATATTTATATTTCCATTTGTGAATTCTGCCATCACTTCTTCTTTTTTCTCCTTGCTCATCTTGGAATGGAGTACGCTTATTTCGTATTCGGGAAAAATTTCTTTTTTGAGTCGTTTGGCTTCGGAGACCGCAGACTTTACATTGAGCGCGAGCTCTTTTTCTGGGTCGGGCTCGAATATGCGAGGACAGATCACATATAATTGTCTTCCATTTTTTAATTCTTCTCGTATTTTGCCATATGTCTCTTCGCGTTTGTTGGGGGTAATTATTTCAGTGATTATTTGTTTGCGTCCGGCGGGCATCTCATCTAGAAGAGAAAGATCTAAGTCTCCATAGATAGTAAGAGCGAGTGTGCGGGGGATGGGAGTCGCAGTCATAGAGAGCAAATGTGGAGCAATATTGTCCTTACGCACGAGTTTTCTTCTTTGTGCAGTTCCGAAGCGATGCTGTTCGTCTATGACTACGAGGGCAAGGTTCTTGAATTTTACAGTTTTCTGTATGAGAGCATGAGTGCCGATTAATATCGGTATCTCACCGTTTGCTATCCATTTTAAAAGCTGAGGACGAGAAATGGTAGTCCAACCGTCTGGGTTTACCTTAGAAGGGAATTTACGGCAACCTGAGCCGGTTATAAGTCCTACATTGATGGGCATATGTTTGAAGTACTCGATGAATGATTCAAAATGCTGAGTGGCCAGGATCTCGGTAGGAGCCATATATGCTACCTGTAAATTGCCGAAATTTTGCGTTTTACCCTGAGCGAAGTCGAAGGGTCTTTGTTTGACCGTCACGTAGCTCGCCGTGGCGGCTACGGCAGTCTTTCCAGAGCCCACATCTCCCTCTAGAAGCCTCGACATCGGGAAATTCTTTCCCATATCGGAGAGAAGGGTATCTATTGATTTCTTCTGAGAATTTGTTGGGGTAAAGGGGAATCGAGCCATAAACTCTTTAAGTTCTTTAGCATCTGGTTTTATCTGAAAGGATTTATTTTTCCTATATTCTAGTTTGTCGTGTTGGCGTTCGAGCTGGATACAGAAAACTTCTTCAAAGGCAAAACGCTTGCGAGCAGACTCGGCATCATTTTTATTCTTTGGAGTATGCATCCATACCAGAGCAGTTTTTAAAGTAGGAAGATGATATCTTTCCAAGATATCGCGCGGGACATAGTCCTCTATTGAATCTAAAGTTTTATCTTTAAATATTTTTCCAATAGCATGATAGAACCATTTGGAAGTGATACCTCGGGTTTCTGCATACACGGGGTAAGAGAAGCCCAGGCTCTCACTTGTGCCATTTTGGAAAAGAGTGTTGTGGGCATCGATCGGCATATCGGGCATTTTCTCAAATTCAGGATTGGCGAGATAGATTCCGCCTTTCCCTTGCGTAACTTTTCCGGTGAGCTTCACACTCTCGCCGTCTTTGATCATCTTTGCTAGGTATGCTTGATGAAACCAAGTTATTTTTATTTTACCGGATAGATCTTCGGCTTCTCCTTCACCCAGAGGTATTTTTGAACGGAATCCTTTTTTAGTTTTTAGTTTTGATATCTTGGCATAGATAGTGGCCATGTCTCCGGCGACCAAGTCGCTAATCTTTTTGACTTCGCTTATGTCGCTATATCGAACAGGGAAGTGAAATAAGAGATCGGCCACCGAGAAAAGTTCCAGCCGATGTAGGGCTTTTTTCTGCGTAGTATCAAGCCTGAATTTTTCTTCTAAGCTGTCGCTTAATTGCATGGTTTCATTATATAGCTAAATGTAATATAATACATTTATGAACGGCATATTAGAATCACAAGTATTTTTTATAATATCATCAGTCGGGTTTGTCATTTTGTGGGTCTTTATTGCGGTATTGATATTTTACCTAATCCGCGCCACTAAGACTTTTTCTCGAATAATTGATAAAGTCGAAAAGGATATAGACAACATCGGTGATACCACCAAAGAAATGATGGAAGATGTGCGTGACAGTGTGGTTTATAATTT
>JBBRSF010000005.1:0-25928 GCA_038245685.1 Minisyncoccia bacterium | reverse complement strand
TGTTTCTATTGTAGCACGTAAATAGTTACTTGTGGAATTTTTTACCTATTAGGTACGGCCAGATAAATAAAGCGAGGACACCATACCAAAAAGAAAGCCTTAGATACCCTATTGTAAAAAGCCAACCAATAGCCCATATAGACCCGAGCGCACCTGGATTGTTTATTATTGTGTTTGTCGTAATATTTTTATGATACCACACATATTACATTGTTGCCACAAGAGCATTCCCGAGTTCAATAATCAATTGCAACACTTGTATTAAGATATAAGTATCATGAAAAAGAATAAGGATAGAAAGGATCGAAAAGTTTTTAAGCAATTCGATTTAAACGATAGAATAAGGATAGAGATTAAGTACAGAGAAGGACGAAGTTTTCGTGAAATAGCGAGGTATCTTGGCAATGGTCGAAATGCCAGTTCTGTGTGCAGAGAGATGGGAGGAAGGCCACGTAAAGGAATTGGAAAGTACCAAGCACACATAAGTCATGAGAAAGCTTTGGATAAAAGGTTCGGTAAAAAGACGGTTAGGTTAAAAAACAAAACAATTCTTTTGTATGTCATAGCCAAACTAAAAATTGGTTGGTCACCTGAACAGATATCTTTGCGATTACCGAAAGATCATCCTTGTCAATCGATTTCGTATGAAGCAATATATCAATATGTGTACGCTCAAGTGTTTCGAGGAGGAAACGGACTCATGAAAAAAGGTTGTGAAGATCTCAGACCATACTTGGCAAGAAGACATCACCGAAGGCAGAAAAAGGGCTTGCGACAGGCTCAAAAGCTGGAAAGACCTGCTCTGCCATCAATTAATGATAGGCCAAATGTTGTGGACAAAAGAAAAGAAGTTGGACATTTTGAGGATGATACCATGGTATCAAGACAGAGTAAGGTTCGAATTAAATCAATCAATGAAAGATCTACCGGCGTTGTATTTTTTAGTAAAATGAACGATGGAACAAGTGAAGAGTCTACGAGAGTTGTGTGTGAAAGATTAAGAGATATTCCATCACCATATTTGAAAACACTAACTAGAGATCGTGGAAAAGAAAACATGGGTTGGATTGAAATTGAAAAGAAATTACCACTCAAAGTCTACTTTGCTCATGCATACTGTTCACAAGAGAGAGGATCAAATGAAAATCTCAATGGATTATTCAGAAGATTTTTTCCAAAAAAAACTGACTTTGCTAAAGTAACCGATGAACAGATTAGACATGTTGAATATTTGTTAAATACACGTCCACGAAAAAGATTTGGTGGGAGAACACCACTTGAGGTATTATTAGAACGTACAGGTGTTGCAATTACTTATTGAATCTAGCTATTGCAATCCGTCCTATCTTTTGTTCATTGTGTCACTTGTTATGAATCCGTCATCCATAGTAATGGTTCGATGAGCCAAACTTGCATACTGTGACTCATGAGTAACCATGATTATAGTCTGTCCATCTTTGTTTAAATCAAGAAAGGCGTTCATTACTTGTAATGAAGTTTCAGAATCGAGATTGGCAGTAGGCTCATCTGCAAAAATTATTTTGGGCTCATGGGCTATGGCGCGTGCGATGGACACTCTTTGTTGTTGTCCTCCGGATAGTTCAGAGGGCAGATTATCCTCGCGATCTAAAAGTCCTACTTTTGTAAGCGCACTTTGTGCTTTTGTTCTTGCGCTTTTAAAATCATACCCTTGCATTAGAAGAGGCAACATCGTATTCTCGAGTGCTGAGAGTGATGGCAGAATAGCATAATCTTGAAAAATATATCCTAAATCGTTCAGTCTTATTGTGGTGCGATCTTTCTCAGGAATGGACACTAAGTCCTTACCGTCGATTCTTACTTCGCCTTTCGTCGGCATATCTAAAAGTCCGAGCTGATACAGGAGAGTAGATTTCCCCGAACCTGATCTTCCGGTAATAGTCAGGAACTGACCCGCAGGAACTGTAAAAGAAAGATCGTTAACTGCGATGATTTGATCTTCTCCACTTTTAAACATTTTTGTAAGGTTTTTTACTTCCAACATAAATTTATCTTCCTAATATGGCACTGAGTGTGTTCTGTTTGATGACAAGACGGGCAGGAATATAACCTGCGATTACAGTAGTAAGAAGAAGTATTCCCGCTCGGAGAAGAGCCGAAGGAATAGTCGCCACGAGTATACCATCTGAAAAGGGAAAGTTGATAGGGTGCAAAGCAAAGTAAGGCTTGATTACAAAAAAAACAAGAATCATCCCAGTGACAATTCCGAAGCTCGCGTACATAAACGCTTGATACATATATGAATAAAGTATTGCCCGCTGATTTATACCTATGCCTTTCAATATTCCTATATATCTTCTTCTGGTAATAGCATTTACAAAAATTACAATAAAAATTGTGATGGAAGCAACCACGAGCCCGATACCTGAGATTGCACTTCCTAAAATACCAAATGTGGCTTTGATGTCTTTTAAAAATTTCGGGAAAGCTTCTTCCGCTACTTGCACTCGCCCATATTCACCTACTCCGCTTTTCAAAAGGAAACCCCGAGCTAATGCAGAATCAGCATTAGGCTCCAGCTTGATAGCTATGGTACCCGCATTTAGATCCGTCCGGCCGAGCATTTTTCTCACTTCACTCCCCAGAGCCACCACCGATGTGTCAAATACATCTACCTTTGATGATAGTATTCCTTTTATAAAATATTCCTTTGAGCTAGTACCTACTGTTATCTTTACGCGCTGACCTATCACTACATTTTTTAATGTTTCAAAACCTGGGGCCTCTATCGGAGTAAACTCGTACAAAAGATTCTTACCGATGAGAATACTATCCTGATCCGTAATGCTCAGATAGCTACCGCGAATTACGAACTTTGAAATGCCAGAAAACTTCTCTTCCTGCGCGGGATCAATACCTAAAAGAGAAGCCCCTACGCCGTCTCTTTTTTCTCCCGGTTTTATGGTTTCCCTATAATTGGATTCGACCGTTGCTCCGCCTGTATACCTTACCGTGTTCTCTAAGTAACCCGGCATTGTTTTCACGATTTCTTCTACTTTGGGCGTTTGTTCAATTGCAGAGCGATTCAAAAAAGGAGAAATAATGACATCTCCTATTGCATATTTTTTTGCTGCATCTTCCGATCCCTGTATGAGTCCTACTAAAATTCCGGAAACTACAATCAGGTTTAGGAAAGTTAAAGTCATAACAAAAATTATGAGTGCTGTTGTCCATTTATTTGCATGCTTAATATCGCGCTTGGCTAAAAACCAACCAACAATAAAATTTTGCGAGAAAGAATTTTCAATTTTTATCATGTCCGACATTAATTTTGTACGAGTTCTATCTTTTCTCCGTTTGATAAACCAGAAGTTACTTCAATCATGTTATTGTCACCCAGAAAACCCGTCTTTATTTCCCTGTCTTGGTACTTGTTATTTTTCTCATCAATCAGGACCTTAACAAAACTTTTTTCACTCTTTTTTGCCAAAGAAGCATTCGGAACAGCGAGCACATTCCTAGTCTCTCCCGCTATAATGTTTATGTTCGCATTCATGCCCGGTCTAATTATTCCGCTCTTTCCATCGATAGATACCTTCATCTTGTAGTTCACTACACCATTTGTCGTATCTGCTGAAGGGTCAATGTGCACGATTGAACCGGTAAATTTTTTATCATTCCCAAAAGCATCGAAGATGATTTCTGCACTTTGCGCGGCTGAAAGATAAGCTATATTTGACTCATTAATAAGAGCCTCAATATAAAGATTTCCTACATCTTCCAATGTTATAACGCCCTTGCCGGACTCTGATATTTCTCCATATTTTAAGTTTACTTTTGTTATCGTTCCCGAGACCGGAGCTCGAATAATCGTATCTTCGTAGGCCACTTGTGCAGACTGAAGAGCTCCCTGCTTAGAAAGAATGTCTGCTTTCGCGATATCAAGATCCGTTCCTCGAGCTGCCGCTTGTTTTAAATTGAGTTCTGCCTGCTTCTGATCCACTATCGATTGCGCGCTCGATACTGCATTGCTTTGGGACTGGAGAGCAATCTTGTACGCATTATAATTTGTGAGATAATTCGAAGCTTTTTTATTTGGAATAGAAATAATCCAATTACTAGTCGTAGAATAATTTACGGGAAAAAGTATAAAGAGTCCGGAGTCTCCTATGGGTTGCGGAGTAGCCGTGCTTACTGTTCCGGTAGCATTTACAAGTCCTGTAGCATTAAAGTATGTACCCGATCCTCCTTGATTCAGTGATAATTTTATATCTCCTTCTCTCCCCAATACATATGTTCCACTCACAGAGGGAGAGGACTCGATGGAAGAAGGAGAAGAAGAAAAAGCAGCCAAGCTCGAATTAAGAAGAGTTTGGTAGGCATTCGACACGAGAACATCTTGACTCGTTTTCGTATTTGCAAAGTCAGTTTCAGTATTTTTTAGTCCTACTTTTGCTAAAGCAATGTCTTCGTTGGACGCTCCTTCTAAAGTCTTATTGTATCGTGCCTGGGATCCTAAGAGAGCCGCTCGCGCTTCAGTCAGCTGCGCATATACTTGACCTTGGTCGAGAGTTGCCAATATCTGTCCAGACTTTGCTTTGTCTCCAACGGCTACACGGACAGATTTTACCGTGCCTCCCTTGTTGAAAGAAAGATCAAGATCAGTGCTCGATATCACTTGGCCAGTAGCACGCACGGAACGAACAAGGTCCATATATCCTACCGTGTAAATATTTGCTGTATTCGGTTTGTTGGAGTGAAATACAAAGTAAAATATAGCAAAAATAACAATAACGGCAGGTATAATAACCTTTTTGTTATTGAGAAAAAAGGATTTTAAATTGTGTAGATTCATTTTTTTCACGAACCTATTATAGTCCTTTCAATACGTTATTGCAAACAAAATATTTGGGTTGTCTCAGTCATGAATCTTCTCAGCCGCCATTTTCATTTTCTCTAAGAGAGCATCAGTTGAAAAGGGTTTGCTGATATACTCTGCTCTAAGTTCTTCTACTGCTTTTGCAATATTTTCTATGTCGAGAGAGCCCGACTGCAATACTATGGGCATATCATTAAGATTGAGCTTTTTTCTAATATACTTTATTGCTTCAATTCCCGCATTTTCTTCTGGCATATCTTTGTCAGTTATTACAATATCAAACTTTTGCCCCGTTTCTAAAGTTTGGATAAGTTCTTCTTTGCTAGTCACCGCCACCACTTCATAACCTTCCATTTCTAACATAATTTGTATGCCCTGGAGAACTACTAAGTTGTCGTCTGCTAGCAATACTTTCTTAGATAAATTTTCTTTATTTTCTACTTTTGGTTTAAATTCTTCCATCGAAAAAATATATCATATTGTTAAAAATTTTCCTATTTACTTGATGGCTTTGCAGTATGGTAAAAAGGCTGGTTAAGCATTTAAAATAAAATATCCGGAAAAACAAAACCAGTCTTTCTTGACTGGTTTTGTTTGGTTATTTATTTTCTCGCCGAGATGATAGTTTCAGCAACGTTTTGAGGAACGATATCGTAACGAAAGAATTCCATTGTGAAAGATGCTCGTCCTTCGGTCATAGAGCGAAGACCGGTCATGTAGCCGAACATTTCAGAGAGAGGAACAATTGCTTTTATAACTTTGTTCATTCCCCTGTCTTCCATTCCTTCGATGAGTCCTCGTTTAGAAGAAAGATTTCCGGTGACGTCTCCCATGAACTTGTCCGGAGTCACAACTTCGACTTTCATCATAGGCTCGAGAATCACAGGTTTTGCTCTTTTACATGCGTCCTGTATTGCCATCGATGCTGCGATTTTAAAAGCCATTTCGTTCGAGTCCACTTCGTGGTAACTTCCGTCCCAAAGATCGACAGATACGTTCACCATTTTGAATCCTGCAAGTATTCCGCGATCAAGTCCTTCTTTGAATCCTTTTTCACAAGGAGCGATGTACTCCTGAGGGATGACTCCTCCTTTGATAGAGTTCACGAATTCAAATCCTTCGGAACGTTTTGTGTTCTTTGGAAGATCTTCCAATTCTTCTTTTGTGAGCATTTCCATTGGCTTGATCTTGATTTTGACATGTCCGTAGTTACCGCGACCTCCCGACTGCTTGATGTATTTTCCTTCAGCATCCGAAGTTCCAGTAATAGTTTCTCGATATGCCACCTGTGGCTTACCCACATTTGCCTCCACCGTAAATTCTCTCTTCATTCGGTCCACGATGATTTCAAGGTGAAGTTCTCCCATTCCAGCAATGATTGTTTCTCCTGTCTCTTGATCACTAGAAACTTTGAAAGTAGGATCTTCTTGCGCAAGGCGGTTCAAAGCCATGCCCATTTTTTCTTGGTCAGCTTTTGTTTTCGGTTCAATGCGAAGAGAGATAACAGGTTCTGGGAAAACTATTCTGTTTAGTTCGATAGGATTTGCTTCGTCACATATAGTGTCCGAAGTAATG
Organism: Minisyncoccia bacterium; assembly: GCA_038245685.1. Taxonomy (GTDB): domain Bacteria; phylum Patescibacteriota; class Minisyncoccia; order Phycocordibacterales; family UBA9973; genus UBA9973. The sequence continues at coordinate 19,495 of JBBRSF010000005.1, read as the reverse complement.
GTGTCCTTGAGTCCAACTGCCGCCGCGATTTCTCCGGCAAAGACTTGTTTCACTTCTTCTCGATCGTTTGCGTGCATTCGAAGTATGCGTCCGATTCTTTCTTTGTTGCGAGTTCTAGGATTGTAAACATAGCTTCCTGCTGTCAAACTTCCAGAGTAAACACGAAAGAATATGATCTGTCCTACGAATGGATCTGTAGCCACCTTGAAAGCGAGCGCCGCAAAAGGCTCGGAGTCTGATGCCTTTCTTTCTAGGGGTTCATCAGTATCAGGATTTATACCAGGAATTGGAGGAATATCAGTTGGCGCTGGGAGATAATCTATCACTCCATCGAGTACGAGCTGAACTCCCTTGTTTTTAAGCGCAGATCCAGCAAAAACTGGAAAGATTTCATTTGCGATGACTGCTTTTCGGAGAGTTTTCTTTATGACATCGATATTTGGTATAACGCCTTCGAGATATTCAGTCATCATCGCTTCATCTGTTTCAACTATTTTTTCTATAAGTTCTCCGTGGTATTTTTCCGCATCTGCTTTCATGTTCTCTGGGATTTCTTTTTCTACAACCTTATTCCCCATTTCTCCTTCGAAGTAAAATGCCTTCATATGGAGAAGGTCCACTACTCCTTCAAAGTTATCTTCAAGTCCTATCGGCAACTGCACGCGGACTGCTTTCTTGCTAAGTCTGTCTAAAATAGTTGCGTAAGAATGTTCGAAAGAAGCACCTGTTCGGTCAAGCTTATTTATAAAACAAATACGAGGAACTTTCGCTTCGTCAGCATATCTCCAGTTTGTTTCTGATTGTGGTTCTACTCCCGCCACTCCGTCGAAAACAACTACTGCTCCGTCGAGTACGCGAAGAGACCTTTTCACTTCCACTGTAAAATCGATGTGTCCCGGAGTATCGATGATATTGAAACGATGTTTCTTCGTCTTGTCCGTTAGGGCATAAGTCGGGGTCCAAAAACAAGTAACTGCGGCAGAAGTGATCGTGATGCCTCTTTCTCTTTCTTGTTCCATCCAGTCAGTAGTAGTCTCTCCGTCATGCACTTCTCCTATCTTATGGGATACTCCAGTATAAAAAAGCACGCGCTCGGTAGTCGTGGTCTTTCCCGCATCGATGTGCGCTATTATTCCAAAATTTCTAACTTTTTCTAAGGGATAATCTCTTTCCATAAATTTAATTAAGTAATAAAACACCAATCCTTCGGTTCCACTTCGGATAATTTTTGACAGCAAAAATTACCACGCAAAGTGAGCAAAGGCCTTGTTAGCTTCTGCCATTTTGTGTGTATCTTCCTTCTTCTTGATAGCCGAACCTTCGTTCTTCGAAGCTGCGATTATCTCGTCAGCAAGTTTTAAGTGCATAGGTTTTCCTTTTCCCCCTCGAGCAGCATCGCGGATCCATCGCATAGCAAGAGCCAAACGACGTTCTGCGCGAACCTCGATAGGCACCTGATAGTTAGCGCCTCCGATACGCTTGGATCGCACTTCGGTCATAGGACCAGCGTTTTTAAGAGCAAGATCGAAAATTTCAAGTGGGTTCGGGTTGCCTGTCTTTTCTTTGATAACCTCAAAAGCCGCATACATTACTTTGCGCGCTGTCTCCTTCTTTCCTGACCACATGACATAGTTTATGAACTTCTCCAACTTTGGAGAATTATAAACGAAGTCGGGGCCCACCATATTTCTATTTTTTACTTTTCGTCTCATTTGATTTAGTCGAAATCATGTCGCGCAATCGTCCTTTAAAGCGCGACGCTAATTATTAATTACTTTTTAGCCCCTGCTTTTGGTTTCTTATTTCCGTATAGGGATCGTCCTTGTCGTCTCTTTTCTACCCCTTGAGTATCGAGCACTCCACGAACGATGTGATATCTTACTCCGATCAAGTCCTTCACACGTCCTCCTCGGAGCATAACGACTGAGTGTTCCTGTAAGTTGTGCCCTTCTCCTGGGATATATGCGGTAACTTCCATTCCGTTTGTAAGTCGAACTCTCGCGATCTTTCGAAGAGCAGAGTTTGGTTTCTTTGGAGTGGTAGTAGAAACTTTCACGCATACTCCTCTCTTAAAAGGAGCGGGGAAATATACTGGTCGATTCTTTAAAACATTAAAACCCTTCGCCAAGGCGACGGTTTTGTGTTTGGAGTGAACTTTCACTCGGTTTTTCTTTATTAGCTGATTGATTGTAGGCATTAAATTTCCAAAAATAACTCAAAATAACTCTAAGACAACTTCAGATAAACAAAATAGCCCCAATAGGACTATGGGCTTCAATATACTATTTTAAATTCTAAAACGCAAGTCCTGTGAACAAATGGAACAAATATGTCATTACCGGGTATAAATAATTGGAAAAGAAAACCACAAATATAACCAAAAGGACAAGCGAATACCTCTCGTAGGCAGTGATAAAGGAGAAGAATGATTCGGGTAAAAGGGATAGGAGTATCTTGGATCCGTCTAAGGGAGGTATAGGAACAAGGTTAAAAACTCCAAGAGATAGATTTACTATTACTATTGCCGAAGTGATGAAGTAAAATGGGGCGGACATAGCGTGCCCCGCGCTCATGCGAATAAAAAGACCAAATATCAAAGCCAGAAAAAAGTTTGCGAGAATTCCCGCAGCTGCCACCCACACAGTCCCCCATCGTTTGTTGCGAAGATTATTTGGATTATATGGCACAGGCTTTGCCCAACCAAAAAGAAATCCTGCATGCGTGATGACAAGAATTGCAGGCAGAAGAATTGAGCCGAACATGTCTAAGTGTTTAAACGGATTGAGCGTCAACCTGCCAGCTTCCCTAGCTGTGTCATCGCCAAAGTACTCGGCCATGAATCCGTGCGATACTTCATGTATCACTACTGACATGATAAGGATGATTATATAGAAAATTGAATTTGTAATTTGCATAGCTCTGTGTGTTTTGATTTTTGTTGCATTTAGATAAATTTAATGATAGCATACAAAAACCATGAAAAAAACCTGTGCGATAACTAAAAAGGGTTCGATCGTAGGGGGCGGATATTCAAACCGAACTCGTGCGACAAAGTTCAACCCTACCGGCAAGAAAAGAAAGTATCCCAACCTTCAGAAAAAGAGGCTTTTTATCCCTGAGATAAATAAAACTATAAATATTGAAGTTTCCGCTCGAGGTATGCGAACCATGAAGAAACGAGGCACCTACGCCACCCTCCTCAAAGCCGGATTAATTCCAACTCAATAAAAAAAACTCCCTAAATGGGAGTTTTTTGTTTAAACTGAAGCGTAATTACGCCGGAACGAAAGTAAGAGCTGTTCCCTTTTTACCTGAACGGCCAGTTCGGCCGATGCGATGAACATAAGTATCGTATGTTTGAGGTACGTCGTAGTTGACGACATGAGTTACATCTGGAATATCGAGTCCTCGGGCAGCCACATCAGTAGCTATAAGAATATTTATCTGATCTTTTTTAAACGAATCTAAAATTTTAATACGTTCGCGACTTCTTTTGTCGCCATGAATTCCTCCTACCTTAAAGCCCATCCGACCTAAGTCTTTGGCGAGAGTATCCACGCTATGCTTCATTTCTCGAAAGATAAGGACTTTATCCGAGCCGTCTTTTTTAAGGACTTCATGAAGCTTTTCAAGCTGTTCATCTTTTCCTCGATAGCGGATGACATCCTGTTCAATATTCTTTGCAGTCTCACCTGAGATCACAGAAATGAAAACAGGATCTTTCAAATATTGCTCAGTGAGTTTTCGGATCTCCGGTGAAAGTGTTGCCGAGAAAAATAGAGTCTGCCTGTCGCTTGCAGTGCGACCGATAATATAAACCATGTCGTCTCTAAATCCCATATCGAGCATTCTATCTGCCTCGTCGAGAACTACAGAGTGACAAGTAGAAAGGTCTAAAACTTTTTTATCAATCAGATCTCGCAAGCGCCCCGGTGTGCCAATCACAAAGGATACTCCCATTTTTATTTCCTTTATCTGCTTCATGATAGGAAGACCTCCCACGCAAGCCACAGAAAACATCCCAAATCCAAAAGAAAGTGTTCGGAAGTCTGATTCTATCTGGAGAGCGAGCTCCCTAGTCGGCGCCATGATAAGCACGGTTTCTCTTTTACTTTGTCCTTTAGTCTTTGCAATTTTTTCAATCAAGGGCAAAAGAAACGCAGCGGTTTTGCCTGTTCCTGTATTTGCCATACCGAACACATCCTTCCCATGCATGACAGAAGGAATAGCTTGATCCTGAATAGGGCGAGGACTAGTAAATCCTGCGCGAGTAATATTTTTGTGAAGTTGTGAGTCAAAAGGAAAATCAGCGAATGTATGCTTTGATACATAGGGTTTCTCTTCCAAGTGAATCGCTTTTTTTATGAAACGAGAAAAGTCGATCCGTTCACCTCGTGATCTTTTGTTTCCTCCCCCGCCACTACTACGCTTTTTAAAGCTAGGGCGAGAATTATTAAATTTACCACTACCATAGCTTGGTCGTGAGGGTTTTGCTCCTCCGAAAGAAGAAGCACTTCGAGCGCCTGCGTGAGCGGGACGCGCGAAACTGCGTTTATTCATCATATTCTTTTTGTGTCATGGATATCGATCCCTAGACACATAAGTCATAGATGATTTCCATAAGCGTCAGTCTCGTTATAATTAATAGGTGAGATTGATGTCTGAAGAGTAGCATTTCAGCTAGACTTTGTCAATGTTTCACTTCCTTGTGATTAAAGATACAATAAAAAAATGAATCCAAGTGAAACTAGCAAACTCAAGGGTAAGCATGTTGATGAATCTTACCTAGAACTCCTAGAACATATTATAAAAAATGGAACAGTGAAGAGTGATCGAACAGGAACTGGAACCAAAAGCTTGCTAGGATATCAGATGAGGTTTGATCTTTCTGATGGCTTCCCTCTTCTCACTACTAAAAAAGTTCCTATCAAATCCATCATACATGAACTCCTATGGTTCATGCGGGGAGATACTAATTTAAAATATTTAGCCGACAATAACGTGCATATCTGGGATGAGTGGCCTTTTAAGGCATACTTACTACGGAACAATCTGCCGGTTCCGAAAACAGGCTCGGAAGAATGGAGTACGGGAATAAAAGAATTCATAGAAAAAATTAAAACAGATGAGGCTTTCGCAAAAGACTATGGAAATTTGGGTCCTATATATGGATATCAGTGGAGAAGCTGGCCCTCACCGAATGGTGCTCATATTGACCAACTAGCAAATGTTATAGAAGAGATAAAGAAAAACCCTGATTCTCGTAGGCTTATTGTCTCGGCGTGGAACGTAGCCGACATCGATGAAATGGCAAAAGCCGGACTTCCTCCTTGTCATTGTTTCTTCCAATTCTACGTCGTCAACGGAAAGCTTTCCTGTCAGCTATACCAAAGAAGTTGTGATACTTTCTTAGGTGTACCCTTCAACATTGCATCCTACGCCTTATTCACCATGATCATTGCACAAATATGTGGACTCCAACCTGGGGAATTTGTTTGGACAGGTGGAGACGTGCACTTATATTCAAACCATTTGGAAAAAGCAGCATTACAACTTACTAGAAAAAATGACATCCGACCGATGCCCCAAATGAAAATAAACCCAAACAAGAAAAACATAGAAGACTTTGTTACCGATGATTTCGAACTTATTAATTACAATCCTCACGAAGGAATAAAGGCACCCATAGCCGTATAAATATGATTTCACTTATTGCAGCAATTGGAAAGAATAATGAGCTCGGCAAAGGAAATACTTTGCTATGGAGCATGCCTGCGGATATGAAACATTTTCGCGAGATCACTGCCCTCCATGCAGTGGTAATGGGACGGAAAACTTTTGAGTCTATCGGGAAACCTCTGCCGAACCGGAGGAACATAGTAATTACTCGTAATGCGGATTATAAAAAAGACCTGCCTGCGCAGGCAGGAGGAGTAGAAATAGTGCACTCTTTGGCAGGAGCACTGGATTTATTTCCAGATTCTCAGGAAGAAATATTCATAATCGGTGGTGCGGAATTATATAAACAAACCCTACCTATTGCTGACAAACTTTATATAACACACATAAAAGCTGAAGATAAAAATGCTGACACATTTTTCCCAGAAATTATTCCTATCGTCTGGAACGAAACTTCGCACGAGGAACACCCAAAAGACGACAAAAACCCTTTTGCTTATACTTTTTCTATTTACGAAAAATTCTTTTAAGGATCCTCGTCAGTTTTTATTCTGATAAATATATCTTTACCATCAGGAGATTTTTCTTTCTTGTATTTTCTGTTTTTATTTATCTCAATTTTATTAACAAGTTCTTTCTCTAAATCGTAACCTAAATTATTAGATATGCCCAGAAGAAATATCATAACGTCTGCAAGCTCTTCCGCCACTCCGGGCTGATTTCTGTCATATTTAGAAAAAGCCTCTGCCAGCTCCTCATAGGCACGGCAAAAATCATAAGTAATATCATTCGGAAATCCTTTCTCTCTCCTATTATCCATTATTTTCTTTTGCAGTTCTTTAAAATCCACCATAAAATTACATATTTTTATATACTTCCATTTCTTTATTTATAATTTCTAACTTCACGCCCGCCTTTTTTAAAATTTCTTTGCTTCTTTCAGACGCATGATAATCTTTTTCTGCTACGACTCTTTTAATTCCCGCCGTCACAGCTAGTTTGGCGCACACGTGACATAAGACCATTTTACAATACAAAGTTGCTCCCTCTATTGCGATACCAAATCGCGCCGCTTGAATCATAGCATTTTGTTCTGCATGTGTAGTACGTATACAATGCATGGATTCTACCCCATCTTCGCTCGAAACTTTCTGCATATCATGTCCGACTTCGTCGCAATGTGGAAGGCCAGGAGGAGAACCCACATAGCCCGTAGAAATTACTCTTTTATCTTTCACAATTACGCATCCACTTCTACCTCTGTCGCAGGTTGCTCTAGTGCCTATATAGTTTGCCATGCCAAGAAAATATTCATCCCACGATGGGCGAATATAATTTTTTGTCTTAAGCTCTCGCTTTTTCATTTCTTTAATATACTCCCCTAGACTAAAAAACTCAATCCTAACTTTTTTTGCCCAAAGCTTTAAGAACTTTCAAATACATCTCTTCTACTATTTTCATTTGCCCCGGACCAGAAGTCACATAGTGATCAAGTCCCGGAGCTGCATTTATTTCGATAATATAATATCCATTCTTTGCAGGTTTTTTGGTAATGTCGCCATTGGTCACCATAATATCTACCCCAGACATTCTTAGACCCATTTTCTTGGTTATAGTCACTGCAATTTTCTTAAAAAGAGGATGAATATGTTTGGTTACATCTTTTGAGTCTCCTCCGGTCGACAAATTTGCATTATCTAAAAGATATATTTTTTCTCCTTGCGACAAAACACTTTTTAAATTTAATCTTTGGTGGAGTAATCTATTTTTAATTCTAGTGTCATAAAAACGTATTCTGGTATCTCGTCCGCTTTTTATAAAATCTTTTTGTTTTTTTCTTAGTAAACTTAATATTGTGCTTTTCCCATCACCGGAGACAGACAGTGGTATGCGCTCATATGCGGAAATTATCTTATGATCTAGCACCACCACCCGGTAATCCAAGCCTGGTAGGTATTTTTCCAGGAGGGCAATCTTGTCATTTTTAAAAATACCACGGAGGCCATATTCTAATTCTTTTTCATTCCAAGCTATACTCACTCCCACTCCCTGACTCAAGCTATTGGGTTTTATAATGACCGGGTATCCTAATTTTTGAGCATATTTTTTAGCCTGACTTAAGGTGCGGTCGCTTCTTATCGCCTTCGCCCAGGAATCTTTAAAGAAAGTTTCTCCAGGTGCCACAGGATAGCCATTATATTTTATAAAAAACTTTGCATAATCTTTGTCTTTGGCGATATCAGAAGAAGCCACCCCGTTTAAATCAAGAGAATAAAAACGCAAAGACCGCACAGTCCCATTTTTGTATATAATCTGGCCTGCCACACCCCACTCGGGCTCAACGACAAAACTCGCACCAACTTTGGGCGCCAATTTTTGAACTAATTTAGTTAAGTACGGTAGTTTCCTTTTCAAGGGTTTAGCCTTTTACTTCCACGCCCATAGATCGAGCCGAGCCGGCAATAATATTGATAGCCCCTTCGTCATCTTTAGCATTTAAATCCGCCATTTTCTTTTGAGCGATTTCGAGAGCTTGAGCACGAGTTATTTTACCTACTTTGGTTGTAGCATTTTTGCCTGATCCCTTTTCTATGCCAGCTGCTTTAAGGATAAGACCCGTAACTGGTGGAGTTTTAACTACGAAATCGTAGGTTCGATCTTCGTAAACAACAATATTGACAGAGACCTTGTCCCCTGCCATCTTTTGAGTAGCCGCGTTGAACTTAGTAACGAAGTCACCTATGTTTATACCTGCCTGTCCGAGAGCTGGACCAAGTGGTGGAGCTGGAGTAGCTTTTGCAGCCTGTATTTGAAGTTTTATTTTTTTAGTTATTTTCTTTGCCATGTGATTTTAACGAAATCATGTCGCGCAATCGTCCATTAAAGCGCGACTCTGATAGACTAACTTAAATCTTCTTTATTTGCAAGAAATCAAGCTCTACTGGAGTTTCGCGACCAAACATGGAAACTAATACTTTTACTTTTCCTCTGTCGTTATCCACGGAACTTACCTTACCTTCTAAATCCTTGAAGGGTCCGTCGGTTATAAGAACTGTTTCTCCAGGAGTCATTTCGATATGGTGCTTTGCAATACCAGTATCCATTTTCTTGAACAAATAATCTACTTCTTCCTTTTTAAGAGGCACCGGGTTCACGCCGGCTCCTACGAATCCTGTAACCCGTGGAGTATTTCTTACTACGTACCATGAATCATCGGTAACGATCATATCCACAAGCACGTATCCTGGATAGATCTTCTCTTCTACTTCTGCGCGCTTACCTCCTTTTATTTTTATTTTCTTTTCAACTGGAACTATTACATTGAATATTTTTTCGTTCATGCCCAAGCTGTCTATGCGCTGTTTCAAGTTACGGAGAACCACGTTTTCATAGCCCGCATATGTGTGGATTGCATACCAATTTCTTACTCCTTCTGTTTCTTGTTTTGACATAAATTAAGTTGAATTCAAAAACTAGATAGCAATGATCTTCTGTAATCCTTGAGAAAAGATAAAGTCAAAAATACCTAGGTAGTAAGCTATTACCATAGAAAGCACTATAACAACTAAAGTGTAGTAAAAAGTCTGCTTACGAGTAGGCCAGATAACGTGCTTTAATTCTATTTTGGTTTCTTTAAAGTATTCTCCGAGTTTTGACATCTGATTTGTTCTAACCTTTTAAAAAAGCCCCCTTTCAAGGGCTTTCTTAAGAGTACTCTTTTTTGCTAAAATAGTCAATCTACCTTATTTCGTAAGAGATAGTGACATCTGAGCTTATTGTATTTTCTCCTTTAGGTAGTTCTGCAGGAGCAGATGGGGCCACCGCACTGGTTGCCATCATATCAGCCTTTGCGTACATGATGGGGAATCCACCACCTCCCTCTGTAAAGCTCGTGATCTTTACTAAATGCACCCCTAAGTCTTTCGCGAGGACTTCAGCTTTGGCTTTTGCGTCATCTATAGCTTTTTTGCGAGCCTGCGCTTTCAAGCCGTCTTCATTATCTATACTGAAGTTGGGACCATTTAAATTACTAACTCCGATACTTCCGAGACCTTGCATTATTTTCCCTGCATCCTCTGTCTTTCTGACTTTTACTGTTATACTCTCCGATGCTTCGTAGCCATTGATGATTTGTTTTCCTCCGCAGTCGTAATTAGGAGAAACAACGCCCGGGTAGGTAGGAGCCTGAGGACACATTGTTCGAGAATACTCGTATTTTGGATAAGCCGAAGCATTTTCTGTCTTTATATCTTTATCTTCGACGCCACTAGTCTTTAGAAATTCCAATGTTTTTTTCTCTATAACAGCCACACTATCTTGTGCTTCTTTTACACTCTTTGCATCTTTTAGAATAGTAAAATTTATACTTGCAATGTCCGGAACTGCCTTCACTTCTCCGTGACCAGTAAAGGATATGGTCGCCGGCACGTCACTCTCTCCGAGCATGCTTGTTTTCTTAATCTCAGAATATATTTTAATAATAAAGAACGCAGTTAAAATAATCATCAACATGCTTAGTCCCTGCCATACTCTCTTTTTTTCAATTGAATTTTCCATATTTATTTCTTAATTGCTAAAAGCTCTACGTCAAAGATTAGAGTCGAGTTCGGGGGGATTACTCCAGGAACTCCATTTGCACCATATGCATCTGCGGGAGCAATCGTAAGAGTCTTTTTTTCTCCCACCTTCATTCCGGCAATTCCTTTATCCCATCCAGGGATTACCTGACCTGCACCTAGAGTAAATTCAAAAGGGGTCACGTGTTGAAACTTAGGATCTACGTTAGAGTCAAAAACAGTACCATTTTGAAGTCGGCCAGTGTAGTTCATGGCCACGGTGTCTCCAGTCTTCGCTACCTCGCTCGAGCTCGTCGCTCCTGTGTTTATGCTGTCATTTGTGTTCGCCATATAATTACTATCCGTATTTACTTTATAATTTATACTAATAAAAATTAAAAACCCTATAAATGCTAAGACCACCACTACTGCCAAAACTATATTCATTTCTTTTTTCTTTTCCATATAAACTCATTATATGCCTTTTACTTTTTTATACAATATTGACTTCCGGTTGTAATTCTAGGTTAAATTTTTCTTTTACTTCAAGAATTATATTGCGGGCAAGCTCTAGAACCTCACCCCCCGTGGCTTCTCCATAATTTACTAGCACTAAAGCTTGTTTTTCATGAACTCCCACTCTTCCTAATCTCTTACCCTTCCACCCAGCTTTCTCGATGAGCCAGCCAGCCGGGATTTTTATTGATCCTTCTTCTTCGAAGAAATGAATGTCTGGGTATTTGTCTTTTAATTCTTGAAGCTTTGCATCGCTCACAAAAACATTTTTAAAAAAGCTCCCAGCGTTCCCTATCACTTTTGGATCTGGCAGTTTACTGCGCCTTATAGAAGCTACTGCTTCACTTATGTCTTTAGGGCTTTTTACTTCAATATTATTTTTTTCCAAATATTCGGATAAAACTTTGTAAGTAGTATTCTTTTTCTCTTTTTTACTTAATACCAGCGATATTGCATATATAAAATATTTACCCTTAAGTTTATTTTTAAATATACTTTCTCGGTATCCGGGTTCGCATTCTTCTTTGGTAAATATTCTTTTTTCTCCTGTTCCCATGTCATAAGCTTCTACGTTTAAAAGCGTATCTTTTATTTCTACTCCGTAAGCTCCGATGTTCTGCATGGGTGCGGCTCCGACTGTGCCAGGTATCAAAGAAAGATTTTCTATTCCCCAATATCCTCTCTCTACCACAAAAAGCACCAGATCATTCCATTGTTCCCCCCCGAGTGAGCGCACTATGACAGTCTCTGGGAAGTCCTCCACCATTTCTATACCTTTAACTTTATTTAAAATGACCATACCGGGAAAATCTTTTGTAAATAAAACATTGCTTCCTCCTCCTAAAAAAATCCTCGGATTATTTTTAAATTCCGACATCTGGAAAAGAGCGAGGAGGTCGCTTTCTTTTTCAATCTCTACAAAGTAGCGTGCCGATACTTCGATGCCGAAAGTGTTTAGCTCTAATAAATTGTAATTTTCTTTTATTTCCATATGGATGGCTAGAAAATCTCTTTCTCTGGTCTCTTACGTTCATATTCCATATCTCCAAAGATAGAATGTGCGAATAAAATGTTGTTTTTTCGCATTTTTATTTGCAAAATTATTTATAATATTATTCTCTCAGTATACTGATCGATCCGTCATTATGCAATTTTATAATCTTAGAAGGTTTCCCTGAGATTTTTCCTCCATCAATGTAAGTACTCACTTTTTCTCCGAAATAATTTATAGCTTCTTCAACTGTCTGCGCCGGTGCTTCTCCTTCTATATTTGCCGAAGGAGCTAGAAGTGGACCTATTTCTTTAATGACATTCTCTAAGAACTCAGACTTAGGCATGCGGAATGCCAAAGAATTTGTACCCCTGTGCAAATATTTAAATTTTTCTTCGTAACATTCTAGAATTACACTCACAGGCCCTGGCCACACCTCACTCAAAACTCTCCTCTCTTCTTTTGATATTCGAATATTGAATCTATCTAGATCTTCTATTCTCGAAATAAGAATAATGCAGGGTTTTTCGCTTGCTCGTTGGCGAGCAGAATATATCTTCTCAACTGATTTTTCGTTCTCCGCGCAAGCAACGATACCATAGATAGTGTCGGTCGGAATGACCGCAATACCTCCCGTTTTCAATATTTCTATTAAATTTTCAGTTTCTTTATTCATGGAAATATTACCTTTTTTGGTGTATTATATAGATTATATAAACAAAGACATTTATATGCTAATGAAAAGAATTGTAAAATTTTTCGATAGGTTAGAAGACCGTATTCGCGGGAAACTGAGTCACTACCCTATTTTATACGCCTTTATTGGTGGCGTGGGAGTGATTTTGTTTTGGCGTGGAGTCTGGCACCTAGCTGACGAGATAGATATAGGCAGCGGAATATCCCTTGTTGCCGGACTTGTCATACTACTCATGACTGGAGTATTTGTGGCAGAATTCATCGGAAACCGTCTTATTATCTCTGGACTTATAGGAGAAAAGAAACTCTCAGAAAAAGCAGAAGAAGAAATCGAAACTGAAGAAAGCCAACTCAAGAATTTGCAAGGTACTCTAAATCGGTTAGAAAAAAAATTGGAACATATGGACGCAGAGATAGAGGCGAAATAATACTCTCGCTTCGCTCATTATTTTGGGGTGCCTACAGGGATTCGAACCCTGACTAAGAGCTCCACAAGCTCTAGTGCTAACCATTACACCATAGGCACCATGCAATATAAGTTATATCAAAAAAAACTTTTAAAGGCTAATTAAGAGAAAGAAAAATCTTAGAGAGTAAGTCGATTTCATGAAGCGGAAATTGAAGAAGAAAAATTGCAAGGCAAATGAAAGCAGATACGAAACACCATGAACATCCTTTCTTCAAGATAAAAATCTGTACCCCTATCAAGTAAATAGAGAAAAGTAGCCCCACAAGAGAAGAGAGGAAGATAAAGCCAAGAAATAGAGGTGGGACTAAGCTCGGAAAAAACAAAACAAACAGATTTGCCAGTGCTATAAAAGCATAATACAGCATGCCGAAGAATTCTACGGGTATACCGAAAAAATTCGCGTAGTCGCTGTGCACCACTCCGTGACAATCAAAACCCACCATACACACCAGCGGAGTATTTTTCTTCTTGTGGTTCCTTATATACTTTGCTACGGCAAACCCAAAAGCTGCAAGAATAAAAATCACTATTCTAATTAGAATTTCTGTGTTTAGTATCATGGTATATATAATACCTATTTATTTTCCTCTTTCAAGTCTAGGCAAACTGAATTCATACAATATCTTTTTTTAGTTTCGGTAGGACCATCGTTAAACACATGCCCCAGATGCGAGCCACACTTGGCACAAACTACTTCTACCCTCTCCATACCGTGAGTTGAATCCGTGATTTCTTTAATTGCCCCAGGGATAGCCTGATCAAAAGACGGCCAGCCAGTCCCCGAGTCAAACTTAGTATCCGAAGGAAAAAGCATATTACCACAAACTACACAGGCATAAGTTCCCGCCTTTTTTTCATGAAGGTACTTCCCAGTCCCCGGAGCTTCAGTCCCCTTTTCCCTTAATACATGATATTGCTGCGGAGTTAACTTCATTTTTAATTCTTCTTCGTTTATATCCATATGATTTTAATTAATTAATAATTATCCAAACGTAAATGTAAATGCATCAAGAATCCCACTTTTTACCTTTAACATCAAAGTATGTTGCGTATAATCTTTACCTTTGACCGCTGGATATAGTGTATTACTTTTTATAGAAATTGTATCTACTAATTTTCCGTCTAAATACACTTCCACCTCGGCACTCTGCGCTGAGCTCGCCACTATATACACATTTTTTGCTGTATAGTTATAAACTATACTACTCCCAACTCCGGCTTCCGCATATTCAGAATTAAAAGACCAGGTACCTCCTAAATAAAGTTGGTTCGGCTTAATGTCGGCAGGGATAGTCAAGGTCTGCGAACCTGGCACTTCCGCTTTGCCATTGGCTAAATATTCATTTCTCGCAGAACCAAAATATGTTTCCGGACTGCTTACTTGATTGGGGTCAATAGCAATTTTGTTTTGAGGATTAACCACTCCCGTAGACATAGAAGTAGCTATGCTTAGTCTGTTGTTTCTTTCACTCAATGCAGTCTGGATTGCAAGTTCCGACTCATCATAAGCTCCTTCCCCCGCATGATCATGAACAATAAATCCATCAATATCGATCAAATATTCTCGTGGCCAATATTGATTATTATAAGCATTCCAAGTAGAAAAATCGTTATCTAGAACCACTGGATATTTTATACTGAGATTCTTTACCGCCTCTTCTACGTTTGCTTGGACTTTCTCAAAAGAAAATTCGGGAGTATGCAAGCCGATAATCACGAGTCCCTGATCTTTGTATTTTTTATACCAATCGTTGAGATATGGAATTGTCCTTTGGCAATTAATACAACTATAAGTCCAGATATCTAGCAATACTACTTTTTTACCCTTGAATTCAGATATAGTCACCGGCGTGCCGTCTGTATTTACAAACCCATCGGGTGTACTTATATCTGGAGCCAGGAGGAACTTTGCTTTTTTCTGTGCCAGAGTTAAAAAATTGTCAGCTTTTTTTATAGGCGCAGTTTTATCGGGATTATTTTTACTTATATCTATTGCTTGAGGAGGTGTCTCTTGATTCGGGAGATTATTATTACTTCCTTGCTGTTCAAGTAGTTTTTGCTCGACTTTGGTCACATCAAAAAATCCGGCATCAAGTAAAGAAATTTGAAGTTTCTTGTCATAGCCTGTAATAATAGCAATTCCCACCAGAATAAAAATAATTCCTAAAATTCTTTTAAACCAACCGTGCGAATCCGAGACAACATTAAGTCGTATCATAATCTTTTGCCCAACAAGGACCACAAAAAGAAGCGCCAGACAGAGACCGAGAGTATATGTCAAAAGGTACAATATCCCCACCACGGGCGAGACCGGAAGCACTGTTGCAAGAATAACAAAATAAGTAGGGCTACAGGCTGAAAAAATAGGACCCAAGGATGCTCCCACAATAATATCTCCCCAAATACTGTCCTTCTTATACCCTTCCATTAAAACTAAGTTAGATTTGCGACTGAGGCTAGAGGTGAAAGATAGTTGCTCCCAAAGTTTTGGAAAAATCATCACTAAACCAAAAATAAAAATTATTCCTCCTGATATCCACTTCCAAAAATCTTGTGGGATAGCTATGAACAAAGAAGTAGCCTTCAAAAGAAGAGTGAACAAGACAACGGAAACTCCGAGAGAAACTATTACCACAAACACCCTTCTTCTGCTAACTGTTGCGTCAGACAAAGATCGTCCGACAATTACTGGCAAAAGCGGTAAGATACACGGCGCAAGGACCGTTAGCACACCCGCGACAAAAGATATTATTAGTAAAGTCATATTTTTTATTTAACTTCTGAAATCAAGGACATAAGTGTGGGACTACCAAGCCATTTCTTAATAAGGTTACCTTTGGCGTCTACTTCTACTAGGGTGTGTTGCACAGTAACACCATACTTCTGCTTTAAAGAAGTTGAGGTATCATAATCTACGTCGAGAATAGTTAGATTCTCTGGGATTGTTTTTAGGTTTGCCTTGATATCTGCATCCAATGCTCTACACGTTGGACACCAGCTTGCGCGAAAGAAAAGAACTACATTATGACTCGCCGACGCCATTGCAATCTTTTCAGAACTATAAGCCTCGTACGAACCGTGTTTCACCATCATAGCTTCATCTGTTTTCTTCACAATAACCTGATCAGCTTCTCTCGGAATCTTCATGGATGCTTCGGCTGTATCTTTATCAGCCTTCATCGTTCCCTCCTCTCTAGATTTATTTTTAGAATAATACACCCCTCCCCCAATACCCAAAAGCGCGATAATAATAATGATGAGTGGTAAAATAAAACCTTTTTGTGAATTATTGTTTTTCATATTTTTTAATTCTAAGCTAACGAAAAATCAATGTCAAGTTAACTTTACATTGATTGTGGATAACTAAAAAATACTATTGATTTTGTTCACTATAGAGTAGAGCGAAAACTTTGCCGAGTACCATAACCACTAAAGTTGATACAAGCCAAGGATTAATATTATCAGAAATCGCTTCTATTATTATACCCAAGATAAGCACAGTTGCTCCAGAGAGGAATGCTACCCTGCCAGAAAACATCCTGTGAATATAATCTCGCTCATCGCCCATGCGTTCTCGTAAAATAAAACTAGCAAATATCCCAAAAACTGCTACGGTCACAGCTAAAACTACCATGTGCATCATGTCTGGCATCCAAAAATGGAACGGATTTAATATAAGGACGAGAAGAAGGACGAGCACCCCGGACACTATTAATTCTTTTCTGAAGTTTTTGATTGAGTTTTTCATAGAATTATTTTTCATATTTAATCTGGAAAACTTCTTCTAAAGGTTTCTTAAAAAATTTAGAGATTTTCAATGCTAGAAGAACCGAAGGTGCGTAATTCCCTTTTTCGATTGAAATAATTGTTTGGCGACTTACGCCAACAGCCAGAGCAAGCTCTTCTTGAGTAGCACCAGACTCTGCCCTAATCGGACTAACTTTGTTTTCAATAAATTCTTTCATAAATATAACACACTCAGCATTCTATAGATAACTACGTGTAAAGTCAACTTAACATAAAACTAGAATAATTAAAAGTATAGTAATATATACATAATGCATACATTTAAAGAAAAAGTATTAAACATAGTCCGAAAAATACCAAAAGGTAAAACTATGACATATAAACAAGTAGCCGAGAAAGCTGGCAACCAGAATGCCTCCCGGGCTGTCGGTAATATCATGGCGCATAACTTTCTTAAAGATGTCCCCTGCCATCGGGTCATCAAATCCGATGGAACTTTCGGCAACTACAATCGCGGTGGGATGAAAGCAAAAATTACACTTCTTAAAAAAGAAGGAGCTATCAAATGACGATATATGAGGAAAGTTATCAGCTCTAAATTTTTTAACCGGAAAACTACTGTGGTCACAAAAGACCTTTTGGGTAAATATCTGGTACGACAGGTGGGGAAAAAAGTTTTCCGAGAAAAAATCACTGAAGTGGAAGCTTATGTCGGCCCTAACGATCTAGCCTCTCACTCTTCCAAGGGACGCACACTTAGAACGGAAATAATGTATCAAAAAGGAGGCACTTTATATGTGTACTTTATTTACGGCATGCACTTTATGCTCAATGTAGTAACAGAAGAAAAGGACTATCCGGCTGCCATACTCATAAGAGCCACAGAACACTTCAAGGGGCCAGGCGTGCTTACTCGAGAACTTGGAATCAATAAAAACCTCAACGGAAAAGTTGCCCATAAAAAATCAGGACTTTGGTTTGAAGACCATAGTGAAAAAAATATTAAAATAAAAAGCTCTGCTCGTATCGGAGTAGATTATGCCGGACCTTTGTGGTCTAAGAAAAAATATAGATTTACGTTGGAGTAAGGGGTGCCCAGGGGGAGATTTGAACTCCCATGCCCTTGCGGGCGCTACCACCTCAAGGTAGTACGTCTACCAGTTTCGCCACCTGGGCAAATATAAAAACAAAACCAAATTTAAAAAAACTTAGAAATCCATCTGAAGTATAGCAAAAAATAAGATTATTCAGCTACTGCTTCCTTAGCGGTCACAGCTTCTGGTACGCCTTCTTCCATAGTTACAGAACGCATTTTTCTGCGTACGTCTTTGACCGCCTTAGTGCGAATATAGTAAAGTTTGGATCTGCGGGCGCGAGATCGTTTGGTGATTTCTATCTTACCTATCATCGGAGAATATAGAGGAAAAATTCTTTCTACTCCAACTCCCGAAGCTACTTTTCGCACAGTAAATGTCGCTCCTGCTTCTCCGCCATGCTTGCGAGCCAGGACTATACCCTCAAATAACTGGAATCGGGACTTTCCTTTTTCGTCTACTATCTTAGACTGAACGGATATAGTGTCTCCGGCCTTGAAATCAAGGGCTTTGCGAGCCTCGATGTCTACCGGACTGAATTTTATTTTAGTGATCTTATTTCCTGCCATAGTGAAAACACTTTAACATAAAACTTTCTCGGAGGCAACTCGCCTAAATATTGTATTCTCATTTTAAGACTTCCTTGAATTCTTTAGGTAGCGGAGATTCTATTTTAAGTATTTTGCCGTTAAGCCCTATTAATTCTATTTGTTTTGCGTGTAGCCCCATTCTTTTAAACCCTTGCGGACAAGCTACGTCTGGATTATAAAGAGGGTCGCAAGCGACAGGATGATTCAAGTATTTCATATGCACACGGATCTGGTGAGTCCTGCCAGTTTTAGGAAATACTTCGAGTGCGGTAAATTTGTTTCCTTTCGAATCTTCGAACCTTTTTACTACTTTATACCTAGTGATGGCTTCCACCATTTCTCCCCGCGCCCCTCTCCCGGCTGAGTATCGGCGGAAATCTTTAGGACTTCTGCCGATGGGCTTGTTTATAACTCCCCGCTCATTTTTCAGCGATCCATTTACGATAGCCACATATGTTTTTTTTATTTCCCTATTTTGAAATTGGCTTTTAAGATGCAAATAGGCTTTCTGATTCTTAGCTACAAGCATTACCCCCGAAGTGCCATTGTCGAGTCTGTGGACTATACCCGGTCGTGGAATGTTTACGAAGATCGGACCTTCGTTTTTTTCTTCGTTTTTTTGGGGTTTTTCTCCTACAGTTTTTAACTTAGGGTAGTTTTCTAGTATCCAGTCCGCAATTGTTTTCTCTTTGCTTCTGCCGTCACCATGCACAGAAATACCTGATGGTTTTTCAATCGCTAAGATATTCGCATCTTCATAGAGGATTTTGATTTTCATGGTGCCCTCGGTAGGAATCGAACCTACATCAAGGCCTTAGAAGAGCCTCGTTCTATCCATTGAACTACAAGGGCAATGCCCACCCAAGGCGTGGGTTGTGCGCGGTGCAAGACTCGAACTTGCGACCTTCCCGGTGTAAACGGGTTGCTCTACCAACTGAGCTAACCGCGCATGAAACATGCTTTTAAATTAACATTTTTAAAGCGATGGGTCAACGACAACTCTCGGAGTATTCTTTATTTGCTCAGATTTTTTATCTCTGACCGTAAAATAATCCAAGATTTTTTGCATTCGCGAGTCATCTATCCGAGGAACTTGCCCACTACTATCATCGTTCTCAACGACATAATCTTGGTTAATACGAGTAAATAGAAAGAAT
>JBBRSF010000004.1:0-28058 GCA_038245685.1 Minisyncoccia bacterium | reverse complement strand
TAACATATAATAGATTAGTAGACATTTACTCCTATTTTTTCTCTGACTTCATCCATTTTCGCTCCTGCAATTTTTTTGGCTTTTTCGCCTCCTTCTTTGAGTATCCTTAAGGCTTTAGGGATATCATTCTCAAATTCTTTTCTTCTTTCACGGAGTGGAGCAATGAATTTCTCTAAATCTTCGATCAAAAGCTCTTTCAGTTCTTTATACTTTCCCGCTTTTTCTTCATAAATTTTTTGAAGTTCGCTTTCATCTCTTATAAGTTTGTGAATGGCAAAAACATTTTGCGGAAGTTCCCCACTCGAGTCTGTAACTATGCTCATAACAGCTTTTTTTATTTCTTCATAGCTGGCAAAGAGCGGAATGGTGTTGCCGTAACTCTTGGACATCTTTCGTCCGTCCGTCCCCGGCACTATTGCAACCTCTTGCATGATCATCGGCTCTGGCAATTTAAATGTCTGATCGCCTTGGCCAAAAATTCGGTTAAATTTTTCTGCAGTGTCTCGAGCTATTTCAATGTGTTGTTTCTGATCTGCGCCCACTGGCACAATATCGGGACCATATAGAAGGATATCTGCCGCCATAAGCATGGGATAATTAAAAGTTCCTACGTCTATCTCTTTATTCTTCGCTTCCGCATCTTTGAAAGCATGGGCGCGCATGAGGTAAGGCATGGTAGTGATAGTATCGAAAATCCAGGCTAACTCAGTGTGTTCAGACACGTCGCTCTGCTTAAAGAATATAACTTTATCTGGATCAAGTCCTAATGCCAAGTAGTCCAGAACCACGCTTATTATATTTTCTTTCATTTCTTTCGGGTCCTTGACTGACTTCATGGCATGGTAGTCGACGATAAGCACATAGACTTCATATTCATTCTGTTTTTCGAGAAGTTGTCGCATCATACCGAAATAATTCCCGATATGTGCCTTGCCGGAGGGCTGGATTCCCGATAAGAAGATTTTTTTAGACATGCGTATATATTATCATATATAAGAAATTTGAACATAATAAGGCTATTTTGAAGTCCTCTGACATCTCCACATTTTAATAACATATTTACGCACTATAAAGACTTTGACATCGAGACTCCTATGCTAGAATAATGCCATGGAAAGAACTGTCAAAAAGAACTCGAAAAATTTACTGGGAAATAATATTCGCATACCTCCACAAAGCATACCTTCAGAACAGGCAGTAATAGGATCTATCATGCTCCGCAAAGATGCAATGCATGAAGTCGAAGACAAGATCACTCCCGAATCTTTTTATGTAGAAAAACATAAAATGATCTTCCAAGCGATGCTCGATCTTTCAGTTAAAAACGAGCCGATAGACATGCTTTCCATATCCACCAAACTCTCTGAACAGAAACTTTTAAACGCCGTCGGAGGAAATCAGTATCTGGCAGAAATAGTAAATCAAGTTCCATCTTCAACCAATATCAAACACTATGCAGACATCGTACAGAAAAAATACGTCTTGCGAAGCTTGATCGAAGCCGCTGACTACGTTTCCGAACTCGCTTTCGAAGAAGGCGACGACCATATGGACGACATACTCGATATGGCAGAGAAAAAAATATTTAACGTAGTTTCCTCTCCAAAAAATCAGAAATTCGTAAACTTAAAAGATGCTCTGCCGGAAGCTTATGAAAGACTCGAAAAACTCCACGAAAATAAAGGAATGCTCCGCGGACTTCCTACGGGATTCAAAGACTTGGATACTATGCTCTCTGGTCTCCAGAAATCCGACCTTATCATTCTGGCAGCTCGTCCTTCTATGGGTAAGACAACTCTGGCACTCGACATCGCCCGCATGTCTGCAACTACTCATGAAAAATCTGTCGTCATATTTTCTCTGGAAATGTCCTCTCAGCAACTTGTGGATCGAATGCTTTCTGCAGAGTCTAGAGTGAATGCTTGGAATCTCCGCACAGGCAGACTTTCTTCAGATCGTGAGTTCGCTCAGCTCCGAGATTCTCTCGACAAACTCGCCAAAGCACAAATATATATTGACGACCAACCGGGTAATTCGATTGTAAGAATGAAAGCTCTGGCACGCCGGCTAAAAGCCGAGAAAGGTCTTGACCTTATTATCGTCGACTACTTACAGCTCATGACCACTTCTAAAAATTATGACTCTATGGTAAACCAAGTCACCGAAATTTCCCGATCTCTCAAGAGCCTTGCCAAAGAGCTCGACGTGCCTGTGCTTGCTCTCTCTCAGCTCTCTCGTGCCGTGGAATCTCGCGGAGGCAAGCCTCGCCTTTCCGACCTTCGGGACTCCGGCTCTATCGAGCAAGACGCTGACGTAGTTATGTTCATTCACCGAGACGATAAAGGAAAAGATGAATCCGAAAAAACAAACATTGCGGAAATACTTATAGAGAAGCACCGCAACGGTCCGACCGGCAAAGTCGAATTGTATTTTGATGAAAAAACTACCACATTCTTAAATCTAGAAAAGAGCAGCCTAAGTGAATTTGCTCCTTCGAAGATAAGTGGTGGAGAACTGGATGAATTTTAAGATGCCTCACGGCATGATTTGTTAATCACATGGACTCGATCGAAAAACTAACAGAATTCTTTAAAGAATTCCCTGGAATCGGAGAAAGACAAGCTCGTCGCTTCGTCTACTTTTTGATGTTCCGAAATGAAGACTATGCTCACAACCTTTCAAAACTTATACTCGAAATAAAAAAGGAAGTCTCACAGTGCAAAGAATGCTATAAATTTTTCCTTATTAATAAGACGAAGAAAAATATTTGCGAAATATGCGAAAGTCCAAATCGCGATCAAAACCTACTCTTGATAGTTGAAAAGGATTCTGACCTCGAAAGCATCGAGAAAAGTAGTGTTTATCACGGGAAGTATTTTATCCTAGGAGGTCTTGTGCCTATTGTAGAAAAAACTACCAAAAAAAGGGTGCGCATAGAAGAACTAAAGGAAAGAATAAAAAAAGAGACAAATTTCAAGGAAATCATTCTTGCTTTCTCTATAAGTCCGCAGGGAGAATATACAGACTCCTATATACGCGAAGAAATAAATGCAACAGCCGAAGCGCAAGGAATAAAAATATCCTCCCTAGGTAAAGGCCTTTCTACGGGCACTGAACTCGAGTATTCAGACAACGATACTCTCAAAAACGCGCTGAAGAATAGACAGTAAAATGCAAAGTAAAGTTAGTTCATTAATCTACTATATATGATATGTTAACGATTTAATAATCTGTTGTGAAAATGCGCATATGCATAAATTCACAACAAAAAAAACGGACGACCGATTGGTCGTCCGCATGCTTTGATACCTGCTACTCCCCCTTATCGTTGTGAAAAGGAAAGGTTTTTGCGCGCCTTTCTGCATCTAAACGAGCCGGGTCTTCTGACAACACAGAATTTTTTATTTCAGTGTTGTCTTCCTCCACCTCTGGTATGTCTTCCAAAATTCTCACCCCCTTCTTTTTGGAATGAACTCTAAAGAACAAAAAACAGCCCGCTTTCGGGGCTGTTTTTTGAGTTTCATTTTTTAATTTATTTTATGCAACGCAATAAACAATCCCGAATTTTCGGTTTTTCTTCATTGCCTTCATTTTTAGAGTTATGTATTGCATATTAAGCTATTGAAGTTATTTTTACTTTAAAGAATGGCTGACGATGACCATTACGGCGAAGGTAACGAGACTTTTGCTTGTATTTAACCACCAGGATCTTGCGAGCGCGGCCGATTTCTACGATCTCTGCATCTACTTTTGCTCCTGTGATATAGGGAGTCCCGATAGTTGTGTCTTTTCCATCATCCACCAGAAGAACTTTATCAAAAGATACTTTATCCCCTTTTTTGTATTCTGTCCCAGCAGTCTTTAATTTTTCAATAGAAACAAAGCTCCCTTCGGAGACCTTATATTGTTTTCCGCCTGTAAATATTACGGCAAATTCCTCTTTTTTCCCTTTAGTCATATTAAGCCTTATATTATATGATATTTCCCAAAAAGGCAAGTTTCTGCTACAATAACCCGATATGCAGCCAAAAGTAGTTGAGAGATATTTTTTCTTCGGGCTATTATTCGCGATTTTTATTCTAACATTTTTGATTTTTAGGCCTTTTTGGATAGTGCTAGTCTTAGGGGCATCCTTCTCTATAATCCTCTACCCTATATACGCATGGTTTAAAAAGAAACGTTTTTCAAATGGCATGGCTTCATTGTTTACGATTATTTTTTTCGTAATCGTACTTTGTGTGCCTCTTTTCCTCTTAGGAACTATAGTTTTTAATCAATCCCAAGATTTATTCCAAAATGCGGTAAGTAGTGGAAACGTATTACCTTATATAAATTCTGTTGGCACACAAATAAATCATTTTTTGCCAAAAGGAGTGCACTTTAATATGCAAGAAAAAATATCCGGATTTATTTCTTTTCTCGCAAACAATATCGCAAGCATATTGAGCGCGACAGTCTCGACTTTGTTCTCTTTCCTCCTCTTACTCTTAACAATCTTTTACCTTTTAAAAGACGGCGATAACTGGAAAGAAACTTTACTCCGTCTTAGTCCCCTTTCTGGCACAGCAGACGAAAAAATAATCAGCAGACTTACAAAAACTGTAAATGGAGTGGTCAAAGGATATCTTTTGATTGCGCTAATTCAAGGCACCCTGATGGGAATCGGGCTCGCTATTTTTCGTGTTCCAAATCCTGCTATCTGGGGAACAGTCGCAGGCATAGCTTCTATCATTCCTCCACTTGGCACAGCCGTGGTTTCAGTCCCTGCTGTTATATTTCTTTTCTTGACTGGACATACCGCTCTTGCACTCGGCCTTTTAGCTTGGGCAATACTCATAGTAGGCACAGGCGACAACGTTTTGAACCCTTATATCATTGGCAGCAAGCTAAATATTCCTCCTTTCCTTATACTTTTTTCAGTTCTCGGAGGCATAGCCCTACTCGGGCCCGTAGGACTTTTGATCGGCCCGCTTACTGTGAGCATGCTGTATGCCCTTACGGATATATATAAAACCGAGTTCAAATAAATCTTAATTTATTACTATGGCTTTAAAATTCTACAACACTTTAACTCGCGAAAAAGAAATTTTTGAACCATTACACTCTCCAAAAGTCACTTTTTATTCTTGTGGACCTACAGTTTACAACTTCCCTCATATAGGAAACTACCGAGCATATATTTTTGCTGATACTTTAAAACGAGTTTTGTCATATGAAGGCTACGATGTGAAGCACATCATGAATCTGACGGACATAGATGATAAAACTATCCGTGACTCTCAAAAAGAAGGAAAAT
Source organism: Minisyncoccia bacterium (assembly GCA_038245685.1). Taxonomy (GTDB): domain Bacteria; phylum Patescibacteriota; class Minisyncoccia; order Phycocordibacterales; family UBA9973; genus UBA9973. The sequence continues at coordinate 22,762 of JBBRSF010000004.1, read as the reverse complement.
CTCTAAAAGAATTTACAGAATTTTATTCGGAAGAATTTTTTAAAGATATAAAGGCTCTCAACATCATACCTCCCCTTAAATTCACAAAAGCTACTGAGTACGTGAACGAGATGGTCACAATGATAGAAAAACTTATAGAAAAAGGTATCGCTTATAAAAGCGAGGACGGCTCTGTGTATTATGATATAAAGAAATTCCCTAACTATGGAGAGCTTTCGCATTTGGTAATCGAAGAACAAAAAGAAAATGCTTCTGGTAGAATAAAAACAGACGAATACGAAAAAGACAACGTTCAGGATTTTGCACTCTGGAAAGCTTGGGACGAAAATGACGGAGAGGTGTTCTGGAACCCCTCGGCTACGCTCGGGACAAGTACTTCTCTCGGAAAAGGACGTCCAGGCTGGCACATAGAGTGCTCCGCGATGAGTATCGCTAACCTCGGAGAAGAAATAGACCTACATACTGGTGGAGTAGATAATATATTTCCCCATCATGAAAACGAAATAGCACAGTCAGAAGGAGCTACCGGTAAGCATTTTGTTCGATATTGGATGCACAATGAATGGGTGCTAGTCGATCAAAAGAAAATGGCAAAGTCATACAAGAACTTCTATACCCTGCGTGATGTCATGGATAAAGGTATAGACCCCGTAGCTTACAGATTTTGGCTTTTAATGGCAAACTACCGAACTCGAGTAAACTTCGTCTGGGAAGCTTTGGAAGGGGCGCAAACGGCCCTAAAACGCCTTTATAACCTCTATATGGGGCTTGGAAACAAGGAGGGCAAAGTGCATGAAGAATATAAAAATAAATTCAAAGAATTCATAGAAGATGACCTCGATACACCGAAAGCGCTTACACTTCTATGGGAGGTGATGAAAGACGAAAATATATCCAATGCCGACAAAAAAGCTACAATTTTAGATTTTGATAAAGTGTTCGGGTTGGGTTTTGAAAAATTGAAAGAAGAAGTCATTCCAGCAGAAGTTAAGGAGCTAGAGAAAGAGAGAAATCACGCGCGTTTAGAAAAAGATTATAAAAAATCAGATGAATTAAGAGAAAAAATAAATTCTCTTGGGTATGAAGTGAAAGATACTTATGAAGGACAAAAGATCTACAAAATTTAGTTTATTTTCTAAACCTATAACCTATCAACTTAAAAATAAGCTTGGCTACGAGAAAGTCATACGCGTGAAATTTAGGTATAGGAGCACACTCGGCAAAATCAGCCCCTACTACATTCTTGTCTCTAGTAACAGCTTCAAATATTTCCATAGCTTGATACCAAGTAATACCCCCTGGTTCTGGAGTACCGGTGGCCGGCATGACTGAGGAATCGAAAACGTCTACATCAAAAGAAATATATACATTCTTACCGAGCTGACTCAAAATTTTTGGCAGGTCATATTTATTTCCATAATTCACCTGCTCATGGTTAATATATTGTTGCTCGGAGAGAGCGGTGTTTCTTGTTCCCACCCAGACAATATTTTTTATGCCTTGCTCTTGGCAACGGCGGGCAGCACAAGCATGAGACCATTTTGTGCCTCCCCATTCTTCTCGCATATCAGTATGAGCATCAAAATATAAAATGGAAAGGTCTGGATATTTTTCTTGATAAGCTTTTACTACAGCTGGCGTAAGTGAATGCTCGCCACCGACACTGATTAAAAATTTATCAGTCCATTTTTGCGCTTCTGTGTGAATCATATTTTGAATTTTCTCTAAATCTTCTTCGAGTTCTATCGGCACATATGGCAATGTGGCAATTTTCACCTTTTCATTCACCTCGTACCCATATTCGTGATCATACAGCTCGACTTGTTGTGACGCAGTGATAATACCTTTTGGACCATTGCCGGTGCCTTTACCATAACTCACTGTCTTTTCGAGAGGAATAGGCAAAATCAGCGCATCAGCAGCTTGGGGATCGATATCTTCTATTCCTAAAAAATTATTTGGTATTTCTTCATGCATAAAATTTTTTTCTATATATACTAAATACTATCATTAAATTTACTAATATGAAATAAACATTTAAAGAATAAATAGAGAAAGTCCATGTGGTAATTATCAACAATCCTATGATATTGTTAACTATACCTGGAATATAAGCCAGACCTGTTTCTGTTTCTGGAAATTTCCAAGACTTTATCAAAGTAGGTACAGCAGCCAAGCCATCTGCTAAGATCGCAAAGATAATAGAGATGGTTGTGTTCCTAGTCAGTATCCATAAAAAAATTGCAAGAAGAGAAAATACCCCACAGTAAATATCAAAAATTGTTACTTCCCAATATGAATTTCTTTTTATTGTACAAGCAACTAAAACAAGTAGTGGACCAAAACCAGCCATAAATACGGGAAGCGCAGAGAGCCCTGCTCCAGATTTTACATCTAAATAGGCACCTACGAATGGTGCAAGCATCCACATAAACCAAGTAACAATGTTGGGTCTAGTGGTGCCATGAAAAATATCTTTTATGTAAAGAGCTGTTCCTATAAGAGTCGTTACGATAGCAATATACCCAAATTGTTCAGGGAGCATGTTACGAAAATTATATTCCTTCTTTTTTTAGCTGTTCGATAAGCTCTCTGGATTTGCGAGAAAGTTTCTTGGGAAGTTTGATATTTAATTTGATTAAGAGGTCCCCGCGCCTACCTTTAGATACAGGAACTCCTTTTTCTCGCACACGAAGTATTTCATTTATAGAAACTCCTTCGGGAATAGTGACCTCTATGTCTCCATCAAGAGTCTGTATCGGGTATTTGGTGCCGAGAAGAGCATCTGTAAGATTTAAATTTAAATTCATAGCAAGATCGTTGCCTTCACGTTTGAATATAGGGTGCGGAGCTACGTTTATTTTTATATAAAGGTCGCCAGTGCTACCTTTGGAAATCGCTTCCCCAAAACCTGTCATGCGGATCATTTCGCCATCACGAATTCCGGGCGGAATAATAATAGAAACTTCTTCTTCACGCCTTAGGACTCCTTTTCCTTTACATGTCTCACAAGGATCTTTCGGAACTTCTCCCGAGCCCATACAAACTTCGCAAATTTTAGTGTTTGCAATATTTCCAAATATAGTGCGTTTCTGTTCATGGATCTTGCCTTGACCATTGCAGTTCTTACAAGTCTGCATTTTAGATCCATGCTTTGCGCCAGAGCCGTTACAGGTAAGACAGGTAGATGTTTTTGTTATCAGCACTTTTCTGTTTGTGCCGAAAATAGAATCCGAAAAAGAAATTTGTATTTCTGTGGAGATATCACGTCCGCGTCTAGGTTGGGCACGACCTCCCATGCCTCCACCGAAGAAATCGCTAAATATGTCATTTAAATTCCCAAAATCAAATTCAGCTCCCCCGTTTCCGAAACCTGAAGCGCCCGAAAAATCGAAGCCACCGAATCCGCCTCCACTTTGGGCTCCACCGAATCCGCCCATATTTTCAAACCCCGATCCGAATTGATCATATTTGGAACGCTTGGAATCATCAGAAAGCACTTGATATGCCTCGTTTACTTCCTTGAATTTTTTCTCATTTCCGTCTTTTTTGTCAGGATGATATTTATGCGCCAGCTTATAAAAGGCTTTTTTATTTCGTCCTTTGATGCCCCTTTATTTATTCCCAATGTTTCATAATAGTCTTTTGCCATAATGGGAAACTATATCATAGGCTCCGCTTCTTGGGAAGCTTTGCTTTTTACTTCTCCGTTCGTTTCCTCTTCTTCTTTTTCGACATCCGTTTTCTTTTTTCCTTTCCCTTCGATGATAGCTTTTTCTTCCGTACTTCGGATTATTGTGGCTTCTTCTTCTGCTATTAGTTTTGCCGCAGCATCCTTCGGGATAGAATACTTCCTATGTGATGCATCTAAAATTTCCTGCCTATAAGAAGGGTGCGTAGGGGCTAGTACTCGAAGGGTTTCAGCAGAGAAAGGATCGTATGATTCTCCGTCAATTGTCATTTTTATATAAAATTCCGTAACCGCCAGGTTGATCATATCCTTCACATCGAAAAGAGGAGCAAACTCCGGTTTTAATTTTACCGCATCTTCGCCTCCTACACGGAAACAGATCACGCTTCCCACATTTCCGAGCACAGCTTGATAGACTTTAGTTATAATTTGTCCTACATATTGGTGTGCGATAGTGAGGTTTAGGCCATATTTTCGAGCTTCAGATAGAATGTTTTCAAAAGTTTGGGTAACTACGTTCTGAAACTCATCGACATATATATAAAAGTCGGTTCGAGCACTCTCCGGCATAGCGGCACGCTCCATTCCCGCTTGTTTTATCTTGGTTAAAAAGATAGAACCGAGGAAAGAAGAATTTTCTTCCCCCAGGCGTCCTTTTGAAAGATTAATAAAGATTATCTTTCGTTCGTTCATCAGCTTGGAGATATCTATCTTGTTTTCTTTCTGTCCGAATATGTTTCTAAGAAGTGGGTCGGACAAGAACTGCCCAAGTTTATTCACGAGCGGGATGATCGCATCAGTGTCGAACTTTTCTGACCAATCGGCAAATTCTATAGCGAAGAATCTTTTGACCATATCGTCGGTGATATATTCCACCACTTTTTGCCTATAATTTCTATCTGTAAGCATGGAGATCATCCCACGCATGGTCGCATGTGGATAGTCGAGAAGGGCCAAACAAGTAAAGCGGAAAACGTGCTCGAGGCGCGGAGTCCAGTTCGCTCCAAATTGTTTCTGAAAAACTTCGATTAATCCTTGAGTCAACTGAAACTTGAACATCGGGTCCACATTTGCCAGTGGGTTGAAGGATGCAGGAAAATCTATGTCAGCTGGATCAATGATGCAAACATCTTCGATGCGCTCTTTCGGGATATAGTCGAGCATTGCCTCTATCACATCACCGTGTGGGTCGATGAGGCAAAGTCCATGACCATAAGAAACATCCTGACGGATAAAAAGCTCGAGAAGCTTTGTTTTACCGACTCCGGACTTCCCTATTATGTACAAGTGCCTGCGTCTATCCACTCGCTTGATTCCAAATACGAATTTTTTTTCTTCTAGTGAAGCTACGTAGTTCGTGCGCCCAATAAAAGAAACATCCTCGGGTTTTACCTTGCCGAATACGGGCAATTCTGGAGGAGGTGGGCCATATTTTATGATTTGTACTCGATTTGGCTTTGGCATTTTAAATAATTATAGCATAGTTAGTAAACCTCCTGCTGATAGCACTTTTCGCAATACACTATATCCGGTCGATCAGGGGCATACGAAGTTTCGAATTCAATATCACACTTCTCGGTTCCGTGAAAATGATTGACCGTATTAGAATATAAATAATTTTCTGCGGCCCCTCCGTTGCATGCACATTTTCTTGAATAAATTTTACTTTTATTTCTTTGGGCAATCCGAGAAGAGTGCCGACAATCAACGCAACTACGAGGTATAGGAATGCAATTTTTTTTTAAGAATTCAAATTCAGGAAGTATTATTCTATAAGCGCGTTTACATTCTTTACATTGAATGATCTCTGCTAAAATCTTTTCTTCGACATCATTTATAGAATCAGGTAGATCTAAAGCGGACATTGTTATTTCGTATTCAGTTGGATTTGGATCTTTGAAACGCATGCTTATTTTATCTGCTTCTTCCTTATTCGATGGAAAATGTTCAGACACCATGGTCTGGTTATAAGCAAACGGTGAAAATTGTGGTGGAAAAAACTCACCATATTTATATACCATTCCATTATTGTCTATATAAGGCATTTCTTCCATATATTTTTTTATTTTAGGAACCAATATTTCGTATTCTTCTTTAGTATATTGTTTATTTAAAATACAATATTGCTGCTTCAAAACCCCCACACACCCAAAAAGATTTGCGGCAGAACGCCCGCAGAACATACAATATTCAAAATCCCTTCCGCCATCCCAACATTCACAACAAAATTTTACATTAGAGGCTCCCCATCCACAGGTAGAATTTTCGTAAAACAATTCAGCTCCCCCTCCGAGAAGGCTGCAATCCATGCAATCTTGGCTTGAAGGAACTTGAGAATATTGACAATATTTCAAATCTTTGGATTCTCGAATCAAATAACTTTTTTTAACATTTTTAGAATTTGAAATATACTCCCCGGAAACTTGGGTATTTTGAACACCTTGAAGATATTTATTAGGAAACTTGAGCCAAAATTCTTTTACTTCTGGAATTATTTTTGAAATGGCACTCCATTTATCTAAATGCATTTCTTTTAACTTTTTTTCATATTCATCTTTAGAGTACTGAATATTAAATATACAATATTTCTTAGAACGTTGATTCACGCAACCAAAACAATTCTGACAATCTCGGCAATTTTTTGAAAACCAGACCGAGACACAATCATTGCACTGAGAAGAGTAATGCGTTTCGTAACAATTGGTAAGCCAAAAAGATTCATAGCACCGTTCGGATTTTTGAAGATGGGAATTATCGTAACAATTTCTACTATAATCAACACCATTACCGTAGGCGCAATCTTCGGTGTAGTTTGAGTTAAACATAAGGTAACAATTTCTTAAATCGCATGCATTGCCAGAATAATCACTATTTATCATATTTGTAGCAGCCCTTTGATATTTGGGAACTTTTTTTGATAACTCAAAAACTTGCTCTAAGAAAGGTCTAGAGAAATCTATTTCCATACCGTATATTAGAGGGTCCCATTTATCTTGACTCCACCAATCTCGGTCATTTATAACTAAACTGCCTGACTCTGGAGGATACAAAGAAAATAAATTTTCTCCCGTTAGTAAATCTTTTTGACGGAAAAGTTTTCTTTCGTTTCGGAAGACCATTCTTCTTTTCATGCGACACTCTGGGCAAAATGTCGGCGGGGGTACTTTTATCTTTTCGTAAAAATTAAAATCTTCTGTTTCTATCACGAAGTCATTCTTGCAGTTCTGGCAGACTCGCACTGAGCTGGTCGAATGTGTTTTATTTTGGCTTGGCATATTTTATTCTAAAATTTTCCTTAATACATCTTCAGGAACTTCCTGGACTGGTCTTTGTGGAATAGCAGTTGGAGCCACAGGCTTCTGTGGTATAGGAGTTGGAGTAGGCGTAGGAGTAGTTTTTGCTGAGATTAAATCTTTTAATTTATCCATCTCTTCTTTGGTCGCGGCGCGATCTTTAGAAGAATGTCCTACGGGCTCTTGGCTTACTTCTTTTATTTTGCTCTTAAGGCTATCTAAGGATATGGGTGTGGCAAGAGGAGGCGTAACCGGAACAGAGGCAGGAACAGGATGAGGAGAATCATTCATGGTTTTATTTAATAATTCTTTCAACGCAGAATTATCTTTCGGAGCTATTTGCGGTTTGTTTTGAGGAAAAGATGGTCGAGCTTGCGGAGTATTAGCAGGTCGCACGACGGATTCACCTTTATGAACTATTCCTCTTTCCGGAGATCTGTCTTCTTCTCTTTTGACATTATCTCCCGTAGAACTTTTCTGCTGAAATTCGATTCCTAGGTCGGCAAGAGGTTTGTAGAATTTAGATTCATCCTGCTTGATCTGTTTCATTGACCCTTCGGATTGTTTTATTTCTCCAGATTTAATTTTTGCAATGCAATCTTTGCAATACACCGGCCTCCCCGCTTCGGGCTTGAAAGGAACTGTAGTTTCTTTCTTACAATTCGAGCAAGTCACGGGGAATTTCTCTAGCCCCTGCGCTGGCTCGATGTCGCCTAAGGACATTCCGCTCCAGTTATTGATCTCTCGTTCTACATCCTCTTTTTTCAAACAGTATAAATCACGAGAAGACTGGATCACTTCTTCTTCTACTTTTTTGTCCCCTCCTTTTACCATGGGCGGAAGAGTCTTCGCCGAAAAAGGTCGAGAAGTAACTCCGTCGATCATTAATTTTAAATATATCTTGTAGTTGGGCAGGTTCACTATGTCCGATGGAGTAAACTCCGGATCAAATTCTTTTTCCAAGAACTCTGCGTCGTCCGAACCCACCCGGAAGATGATCATGGTTCCTACGTTCCCGAAAACTGCATCTCGGACTGCTGTCGATTTATCAGAAACAAGTTGCGCCGTATATTGGTGAGCCACAGTCAAATTCAGTCTGTATTTTCTTGCTTCAGAAAGAATACCGGCAAAAGCATCGGTAACGAAGTTTTGGAATTCGTCCACATATAGATAGAAGTCTTTACGAGTTTCTTCGGGGATTCGGACACGTTCCATGGCGGCGAGCTGGATCTTGGTAATGATCATACCTCCGAGAAGCGAAGAGTTGTCTTCTCCGATACGTCCTTTCGAAACATTCACAAGGAAAATTTTTCCTTGGTTCATTATGTCGAAAATATTTATAGTGCTTTTGGACTGACCTACCACATTTCTGATGATCGAAGTAGACAAAAATTGCCCGACTTTATTTTGAATCGGTGCGATGGCTTCGTTTCGGAATTTATCCTGCCAGGCCTCGTATTCATGCACCCAGAAAGCTTTGATGACTGGGTCTTTTAAATTCCCAATTATTTTTTGACGATAATCTTTGTCCACAAGCATGCGAGGAATGCCTAGGAGCGTCGTCCCCGGAGTATCTAGAAGCGCCAAAATACAATTGTTCAAAATGTATTCCATTCGAGCGCTCCAAGCATTCGCCCAGATCTTGGTAAATATTCCCATGAGTCCGGAAGCCACCAAATGCTTGTATTGAGGGTCGATAAGTTCAAGAACATTGAACCCTATATGATAGTCTGTATCCGCGGGATTGAAATAAATAACATCCTTCATGCGATGCTGAGGTATGGCAGAAAGTACTCCTTCGACAAGCTCTCCGTGCGGATCTACGACACAGACTCCCTCTCCATTTTGAATATTCTGAAATATCATGTTGAACATGAGCACAGATTTACCTGTACCAGATTTTCCGAGAATATAAACATGCTGGCGCCTGTCTTTGCGCTTTATTCCAAAGAGTCTATTTTGATCCCGAAACGTCGAAAGACCAAGATAAGTAATATCCTTATTTATAGGTACTTCGGGAAATTCCATATATAAAGTATATCAAATAAGATCCAAACTAAAAAGCCCCTTGCGGAGCTTTTTGAAATTACGCTTTTGGCTCTTCGCCATCTTTTGGCTTTTCCTCGTGTTCTACATCTGTGACCTCTGCTGGTTGTTCTTCGGGAGCCTGAGCGGTTTCCGGCCCGCCTGAGGCGGGTGAACCTTTCGCCATTGCTTCGCCGATCTTGGACATCTCTGATGAAAGCTCTTCTGTGGCTTTCTTAATAGCATCTCCGTCTGTGCCGTCTTTTACAGCTTTTAGAGCATTTATTTTTGCGTTAACGCCATCTTTCAAGTCTGCGGGAATTTTTGCATCATTGTCTTTCAAAGCTTTTTCCGCTGTGTACATGACCATCTCGGCAGTATTCTTTAGATCCACGACTTCTTTCTTTTTTTTATCTTCATCTGCATGAAGCTCTGCGTCAGCTTGCATTTTCTTGATATCTTCCTCTTTGAGTCCAGAGCTTGCTTCGATCTTTATCGACTGGCTCTTACCACTCGCTTTATCTTTCGCAGTCACATTCAATATTCCGTTTGCATCCACGTCGAAGGAAACTTCGATCTGAGGCATGCCACGCGGAGCAGGGGGAACCCCGTCAAGAATAAATCTGCCGAGTGATTTGTTGTCAGAAGCCATAGGTCTTTCTCCTTGGACTATATGGATCTCTACAGAGGTCTGATTATCAGCCGCGGTCGAGAATGTTTGTGATTTTGAAGAAGGAATAGTTGTATTTCTTTCTACGAGTTTTGTCGCCACACCTCCAAGAGTTTCGATGCCGAGAGAAAGCGGGATAACATCAAGCAGGAGCACATCTCGCACATCTCCTTGCAATACTCCAGCCTGCACCGCAGCACCGAGAGCGACGACTTCGTCAGGGTTGATAGTCAGGTTCGGAGTCTTGCCGAAAACTTTTTTCACTTCTTCTACAATCTTGGGCATTCGAGTCTGGCCTCCGACCATGACTATCTCATTCATGTCTTCCATTTTAAATCCTGAAGCAGCCATTGCGCGCTTGGTGATCTCGATAGATCGAGCGATGTATTCATCGGCAATGAACTCGAGTTGAGCACGAGTCATCTTGAGTAATAAGTGCTGAGGGCCTTCTGCGGTCGAAGTAATGAAAGGAATATTTATCTCGCTTTCAAGCGCTGTAGAAAGTTCAATTTTAGCTTTTTCAGCTGCTTCATCAAGCCTCTGTAGAGCAAGCTTGTCCGCACGCACATCCACACCAGAAGTCTTTTTAAATTCTTCGGCTATCCAAGCAATGATCTTGTGATCTATATCACGGCCACCCAAGTGACTGTCTCCATCGGTAGATTTCACTTCTATCACGTCATCTCCGATCTCAAGCACGGACACGTCAAATGTTCCCCCTCCGAAGTCATAGACTACTATCTTTTCATTTTTCTTTTTATTGAAACCGTAAGCCAGTGCTGCTGCCGTAGGTTCGTTGATAATTCTTTTCACATCAAGGCCGGCAATCATTCCGGCATCCTTAGTAGCCTTTCTTTGCGCATCATTAAAGTAAGCAGGCACGGTGATGACAGCTTCGGTGATCTTCTCTCCGAGCTTGGCTTCCACGTCTGATTTTATTTTAGAAAGTATCATTGCCGAAATTTCTTCGGGACGCATCCACTTATCTCCGATCTTTACCTCCACTCCACCATTCGCAGACTTCTGAACTTTAAAAGAAGCATTTTTTAAATCTTTCTGGACTTCTGGATCTTCGAAGTTATGACCCATGAATCTTTTAATACCATACACGGTGTTTTCTGGATTTGTGACTGCCTGTCTTTTGGCAAGCAAGCCCACTAATCTGTCTCCGTTTTTCGCAACAGAAACCACCGAGGGAGTCGTTCGATTTCCTTCTGCATTCTCAATAATTTTTGGTACTCCTCCTTCGATCACTGCGACCGCAGAATTCGTCGTACCTAAGTCTATACCTATAATTTTTGACATATGATTTGATTTATAAGCAAAGAGAAAATAAGTTTTCCAAGAGCATTCTCCTTATGACCTATCGCAGGAAAATTTCATTTTCACTTTGCCTGTTAATAATTAATAATTTATTTATGTATTTGACAAGTTTTTCGCGACCGCGAAATACTTGTATAAAAGAGTATATATGATAGTATATATACATGTCAAGCAAATCCAACCATTCAGGAAAAATACTCAAGATTTTAGGCCAAAAACCTGCTATTTCTGTAGAAAATTTAAAGGACTCCAACAGTCCAAAAACCTCCTATGCCCTCACTCGATCAGTTAAAAATCTGGTTGAAGCAGGTTTTGCAGAACTACACAATTCCGACAACCAAAAATATGTCCGCATCACTCCGAAAGGAAAAAATAAACTTAATAATCTTCTCCTTCTCGGAGATGATTCACTGGTGCCAACCACTTGGGATGGATTTTGGAGAATAATAATCCTCGATCTACCTGAAGAAAGAAAAAATGAAAGAGAAAGCCTACGTTATCTTCTAAAAAAAGCTAACTTCACTTGTATAAAAAATACTGTTTGGATCTCTCCTCTTCCATATGAGAATCTTTTTACAAATATAAAAAAAGACCTCGACCTCTCGACCGAGCTCATGATAATAGTCACTGACAAGCTAGACGAACAAACAAGCGTTGCATTCCTAAAAGCTATGAAAATTACATAGGGTTACCCTATGTAATTTATTCTATTCTCCTTCTTTGTATTCATATACGTTGACCCGAGCTGGACGCATTACACGCTCGCCAAGCTTGTATCCTTTTTGGATTACTTCTGCCACTTTATGCTCTAGTTCTTTTTTATCTGTCTCGACGACATTTATAGATTCATGTATATTTGGATCGAAATCTTCTCCTTCAGATCCTAAAGGTTTAACTCCATATTCTTCAAAAATTCCGTTTAATTGGGAGTAAATATATTCCACTCCTTTCCGCCAATTCTCATCTACTTTTTCCCAAGCAGTTTTATTTGCAAAAGCCATATTGAAACTGTCGATGACTGTTAGAAATCGAGACAAAATACGCTCCCTGAGAGCTTCGGAAAACATTGCCCTTCTTTCTTCTTCTTGTTTTCTGTAATTTGCAAATTCTGCTCGCTCTTTCTGCCAGCCGGTCAGATATTCCTCTTTTTCTGTCTTTACCTGCTTTAAATCAGCCCTTAGCTTCTTTAAAGTCTTTTTAAGGTCTTCTTCTCCGTCTTCGTTGAATTCGAACTCTAGAAGCTCAGAATCGTCTCCCGCCACTTCTTCTTTGGGCTCAGTATTTTCTTCTTTTTTTACTTCCTCATCTGGCATATTCATATCCTAACACAAAAATACCCCTATTTTCAAGAGGTAGTTGGGCTTTCGGTAATCGTGGTCAGTTCGGTGATCTCCTCCTATTTCCTGCTCGCAAGCTCGCATCGGAAATTTTCTCTTGCACGAAACCGGAGTAAAGGATAAGCAGTTATCTTTTACTCCATTGAGGAGCTTTTCTAGCTTTCTTGAGTCCGAATTTTCTTCGTTCTTTTGCTCGAGGGTCTCGCTTTAGAAAACCGAGAGTCTTGAGTCCACCACGGAGAGTGCTATCTGATTCTACTAAAGCCCTAGAAAGTCCGTGTCGAATAGCTTCTGCTTGGCTGTGAATGCCTCCGCCGGAAACATGAGCTTCCACTCCCCACTTGATATCTCCCTTAGGTCCTTCTTTCTCTATGCCCTTGGCGATAGGATCAAGGATAAGACGCTTCTGATCTTCAGTTTTAAAATATTCACGAGCTTCTATGCCGTTTACCACAAAACTAGATTTACTAGCTTCGCGAATACGAACTCGAGCAGTAGAAGTTTTGCGTCTTCCGATAGCCTCTATGTATTTTTCTTTATTTTCTGTTGCCATATATCAATATTATTAATCTTCAATTTTTAAATTCATCATCATCTTTCGGCGAAGTTTATTGTCGGGAAGCATCTGATATATCGCAAGCTTGATAAGTTCTTTCAAGCCTTTCTTCTCTTTGGTTTCTGTTCCTTTCAATATTCGAAGACCGCCTGGGATTCCAGAGTATCGTGTATGAAAAATTTCTTCTAGTTTCTTTTCAGTGATTCGGAGCTTGTCGGCATTCACAATCTTCACCGGAAAACCTGTGTATTTGTTTCGTTCAAAAGTAGGTTTGTTTTTACCCATCAATATCATAGCGGCCTCGCTGGCTACTCTACCTAAAGTCCTGCCGGATGCATCGATGTTGTTGTATTCTATTTTATTGTCTGCTTTAATATTTTTCATGTTTTTAAATTATCACTTTTTACACAAATTCTATGATGGCCATCTTGGCTCCGTCTGACTTTCGAGCTCCGAGCTTCAATACTCGAGTATATCCGCCTTTCTTATCTGCATATCGTGGGGCGATAACTTCAAAAAGCTTTTTGACTTCGGACTTTCTGTTTGCAAGCTTTGAAACTACGAACTTCTGGGTAGGAGTGTTTCCTTTCTTTGCATGGGTAATAAGCTTCTCAATAAAAGGACGCAATTCTTTGGCTTTCGGTTCAGTAGTTTTTATCCTTTCTCGGATAATGAGGTTCAATGCTAAAGAGTTGAGAAGTGCTTTCTTCTGTGTCTTGTCTCGTCCGAATTTTCTTGTATTATTATGGTGTCTCATCTTATTTTTATTATTCTTTCAAATTAAGTCCGAATTTATTCAAAACTTTTTTGATTTCGGTTATACCTTTTTCACCTATTCCTTCGATTTCAAGAAGATCTTCTCTCTTTTTTCGAGCAAGTCCTCCCAGAGTTCGAATGTTGGCAGAAGTAAGAGCATTCAAGGTCCGAGTAGAAAGATCCAGACCGTCTGTGCGAGTCTTTAATACGTCAGCAAAGTCGCCTCCTTTCTTTTCTCCTTCTTCTTCTCCCCCTTCTTCTTTAGCCGTCTTTTTAGAAGAAACAACTAGAGGCATCTCTTCTTCGGGTTCTTTAAAATCAATAATAGACTTAAGCTGGTTTATCATTATTTCAATAGACCTTGAAAGTGCCTCACGAGGAGTAAGAGTACCGTCTGTTTCGATAGAAATTCTTAGTCGATTATGGTTTGTGTTGTCTCCTACTCGCATATTCTCTACTTCATAAGACACGCGTCGGATAGGTGTAAAGATAGCATCGACTGCGATAGTTCCTACATCCACTTTATCTTTCTGGAAAAGTTCTTTGGATATAAATCCCAGACCTTTTTCTATTCTCATTTCAATATTCAAATTTACCTTGCCGGTAACTTCAGCAATGTGAAGCTCGGGGCTAAGTATTTCTACCTGTCCGCCAGTCTTGATATCGCTAGCAAGAACTTCTTTTGGACCCTTGATAGCTAGAGTAACAGTTTGAGGCTCATCAGAAAGCATTTTGAAGCGAGCTCGCTTCAAGTTTAAGATCATAACTATCACATCCTCTTTTATGCCATCGATAGTCTGGAATTCATGAGAAACTCCATCTATCTTTATAGAAGTTATGCTTGCACCAGGTAAAGAAGATAGGATAATTCTCCTTAGGCTGTTTCCTAATGTATGTCCGTATCCAGGATAGAGTCCGTCTATCTCAAATACTCCCTTGTTGCCCACTTCTTCGACAACACGTGGCTTAGATGGCATAATTATTTTATATTCAGGCATAATTTTATGATCTTAAGTTTGCTTAATAATAAATAAAAATAAATTTAACGACTATAGAATTCAAGAACTGCATTTAAATCCAAGAATGTTTCAGTGTTTTTTGGTTTTCCTACGATGTGACCTTCAAGCGCCGATGTATCGAATTTGACCCAAGTAGGAGCATTGTATTCTTTTAATCTTTCAGGTAAATTTTCAAAAAGTTTGCTACCTTTACTACCTTCTCTGATTTTTATGATATCTCCAGTTTTAAGTTCGTAAGATGGGATAGTAACGCGATGATTATTCACCACAAAGTGTCCATGAGAAACCATCTGGCGAGTTGCGCGTCGGCTAGCTCCTAGGCCCATTTTATATATTGCATTATCAAGTCGGGATTCTAGGCTCTCGAAAAGTTTTTCCGCAGTTCCTGCTCCTTTGTTGCTTGAAGCCTTCTTAACATAATTTGAAAGCTGTCTTTCTGATATACCATATGAAAAACGAATCTTTTGCTTTTCTATTAGCTGGGCGCCGTATTCGGTAGGGGCTTTCGGTCGACGAGCGCCTAGAACTGTAGCTTTTGCTGAAGCAGTAAACTTTGAAGTCTGACATTTGTCATAAACTCCTGGGCCCAATCTTCGGCAAATTTTAAATTTTGGTTTAGATATCATAGTTTTTTATATAAATATTCTTATTGTTATACTTATCACTATACTCGTCGTGGCTTTTTAGCTTTAGGACCATTGTGTGGAACAGGTGTAGCATCAAGAATCGAAGTGATTTCAATACCATGAGCCATAAAAGCTCGAATCGCGGGCTCACGTCCAGAGCCTACTCCTAGAACAACTACATCTGAATCTCTCACTCCGAGAATTTCAGCCTTACCGCCGATAATATCTCCGACTTTTCCCGCGGCAAAAGGTGTACCCTTCTTTGCTCCTCGGAAACCAAGTGACCCTGCGCTAGACCAAAACAATGTATTGCCCTGTTTGTCGGAAAAAAGCACTTTCGTATTGTTGAAAGTAGCTTCAATGTGTAAAACACCAGAGGTGATTTTCTTCTTTGGTGTTTTGGAAGGAGCTACTTTTACTTCTTCTCCTTCTCCTTCTCCTTGTGCTGTTTCTGTTGTTTTGATTTTTGCCATTTAAACTTTTATAACTTTATAAATATAGAATTATTTTTATGTCTTACTTTCCTTTCTCTTACCGGAGGCCATAGTCTTTCGAACATTTCCTCTGACTGTTCTAGAATTTGTTTTTGTTCTCTGTCCTCGTACTGGCAATCTCTTCATGTGTCGAACTCCTCGGTAACTCTTGATATCTTTCAGTCTTTTAATGTTTGCGGAAATTTCTCGCTTAAGGTTTCCTTCGATCATTATCTTCTCTACTACTTCACGGATTTTATTCTCTTCTTCTGCCGACAAGTCCTTTGCTTTCTTTCCACGATCGATTCCTACTTCATCTAAAATTTTTCTGGCAGAAGAAATGCCTATACCATATAGACAGTTAAGCCCGTATTCTAGTCTCTTTTCATTTGGTACAGTGATTCCAAGGATTCTCATAGATTATTGTTTTTGTTTATGTTTAGGGTTCGAGCAGATGATACGCAAATGCCTAGCTCGTCTGACCATTTTACAATTATCACAAATCTTTTTTACTGATGACTTTATTTTCATAAAATTTCTATATTATCAAAATCTCATATAACACGAATGAAAAACAAGGATAAAACCCTTATTTTTCAACAATATGTCTTTTTTAAAACCTCAATTAAACAGTAAGTAGAATGATACACTATTGTTAAAAAAATTACAAGTACGTTACAGCCGCTTTACTATCCTACCCTTTCCTCCATAAGAATCGAGGACAACTTCTACAGAATCACCGATCAGAACCTTTATTCTATGCATCCGCATTTTTCCTCCGAGATAGGCAAGAATTTCTTTGCCTTCTTCACCGCTCCCTTTCTCTTCGATCATTACTCGAAACAGCGTAGAAGGTAGAGCCTCAGTAATGACTCCTCGAGCTACTGCAATTTTTTCATTTTTTGGATCACTCATGTATGAAGTATAATTATAATCAAGTTTGACTGTTAAGTCAAATAAAAAAGACTAGGAGGGGTAGTTTACGATGATATCTATGTCTTTTGATTTTGCAGGTACGGACTGCATCCACGGAAAACGAAGTTTCAAGACAGCTGAATCAATACTTGGATATCCTGCCAAAACATGTAGAAAATCTTTTTTTGATCTTCCCAACATATCTCTACCAAATTTTATTACGTCTATCTTCCAAATCACTTTCGCAGGACCCGCTAGATTAAAATTTATAACTCCTGCATCCGCAAAAGAAACAGAGTCTTTGTTGGTCAGAGTAAAATTCAAGTCGCGTATATCTTTGATATAAATCTCACTGCCATCGTATTTGGTTATGTTTGACTCGGCAATTTTTTTTGTGAGTTTTTGTTCATTAAAAAGAAAACCGTATAAAGTACCCTTCTCAGTCATGGTGATGCTGTGATCCGGATTATAGACAGTCGTTTCTCCAGCAGAATCGACATCTAAAAATACGGCATTTTTGAAAAGAATAAAATTCTCTGGGATTTGTCCAATCGCGCGTTTCAATAACTTTTCATTTAAAGTTTTCTTTATTTCACCTACAGCTGTGGTTTTATCGCTATCAGAAATTTTTGGAGCCTTGCCTATATATCCGCCAGAGAGAGGCCCCTTTGAACGACCATAAAATTTTGCGTACTTTGGAGTTCCTTTAAAGCCAACTATTTTGAAATCAAGCGGACCACTGTTGTACTCTGCGCCTGGAGCTATAGCAAATACAGCGATTTCTATAGACCCTGGAGTGCCGTCACTCACAACTGGAGGAATAACTATTCGACTTCCGGTAATATATATTTTTCCATTAGAGCCTTCGAGTTTAGTATTAATACTCAAGGTTTGGGGCGTAGAACTAAAAGCATTATAAAGTATCACTGTTCCGGTTGCTTTTTCGGAGACATCTCTTTCTTCTGCGGTTTCTATTTTCTTACTTTCTTCCCCTTTGATGACTACAAGATCAAATGAAAGGGCCTGAGAACCCGCGTCTTTAGTAGCTGTGAAATTGTGATTTAAAACAACATCTGCTATTTTGGGATTTACTGTTATTGTCGCCCGACCAAACCAGAACGATACAGCAAAAATAAAAGCGAGTAGAGAAAAAAGTGCTACTGACCAAAGCATATATCTAGATCTTTTTTTTATTTTGGGATGATTAGATACAGACGACGGATACAAGTATTCTTCGTCTCTTTCTACTCTTTTTATTTCCGGAACACTCTCTACGACATGCACAGGTCTAGAGGGAGGAATTATTTTTGCACTCTTTTCTGATTTTATAAAAAAAGATTTTGACCGTTTTATTCTAACTATATCGTTAAGTATTTTTTTCTTCATACTTATACTTTAACTAAACAACGATTAATATATACAACATCTAAGACAACCCCAGAATTTAAAGATTTATCGTCTTTTGGGAATACAGCAAAATCATCTACAAATTTGATATCTACGGGAATAATCTCAAATTTCGATTCTGCTAATGTGTATTGATTGAATTGTTCCGTTTTTATAGTTTCTATAAAAAATGCTAAGAGTAGTGGGTCAACAGAAAGGTATATGCTCGCAGGTATCGATATATCATGCGAAAGATTTGCCAGCGTCGCTTGGAAGTCTTTTAACCATTCTTTTCGAATATCGTTCATAATAGGCGTAATTTTTTCTCCGATAGATTTCTCTGCATGTCCGTCATTCAGTAAAGATAGTAAGGAATCTACTTTGTCTAAATCGTAAGAAAGACGCGATGCAAGCATGCGCACGATCTGATTTTTACCATATGGAAAAGATACTGACTCGCGAAGTATATTTTTCTTAACCATTGATATATCGGTGGTTTCTCCATCAATATTAATAAGCAAAAAGTTCCCTTGCTTTGTATCTATGTCCCTTATAACAGTAAAATTAGCTAAGAGAGAGGAAGCAAAACGAATAGGCCGAATAGATTTTGTGCGAAAGTATTTAGCGATGACTTTCTCTATAGTGTTCAGTATCTCCTCATCACTAAAAGACACAAAAACGTCCATTTCTAACTCTTTTGTTTTTTTATTTAGAGGCTCCGACACCTCATAGCCGTTCAGAAGGATTTTTATATTTTTAAGTTCAATCGTACGTACCAATGATTTAAAAAAAGGGTTATTTTTAGAATTTTCCTCTTCGAAAAGCTTAATTTCTTTTTTAATGAGATCATCTGCGAGCTTGTCGTTAAATACAAAGTCTGTATTCTTTTTCATACTTATTAATCTGCTCTGAGAGATATGCCACGGAGAAGCAAGCACACAAAAAATACGGTCCGGAGCACCAAGTCGTGCTTTGTAAATATTTATAGCTACTAATTCAAGAGATTTTAAGGTTTCCTTAAGAAAAAGATTTGCATCGAGGCTTTCACTTAACTTTACAGGTTCATTTTCAAATAAAACTATTTCTGGTCCCCCATTTTCGCTAGTTTTAAAAAAGGACCCGGCAACATATGACGATCCGATATGAAAAACTAATACCAACTCGTTATCTTTTTTCGAAGACAGGATTCCCATACGGTAAATTATATCATAAAAGAACTCATAGAAGTATCGCTTTTATGCGACGAATGCCTTGGGCAACTGCCTCTTCTTTTTGAATTTTAAAATCGCCGAGTTCTCTAGTGTTAGAGACGTGTGGCCCTCCACAAAATTCTTTGGAGATTGGCTTTCCATTTTTATCTTCTATAAAGTAAACGGAGACTACTTCCGGATATTTTGCCCCGAATTCCATTTCCGCCCCAATCCTTTCAGCTTCGGCTAAAGGTAATTCTCTCCTTACCACCTCGAGCCCTTGGCTTATCTTGTCGTTGACCCAGTCTTCGACTTTTTGCTTTTCATCATTTGTTAATTTATGATCGCAAAGAAAATCTATACGTAATCGCTCTTCAGTAATGTTGCTTCCTCTTTGTTTGATATTTTTATCCACCACCGCCTGAAGTCCCGCAAGTAGCAAATGATGTGCGGTATGAAGCTTTATCGTCTTCTCATTATGATTTGCCAACCCTCCTTTGAACATTCCTGCCGACGCGGTCTGTGAAAGTTTCTGGTGCTCGGCCATTTTCTTATTAAAATCGTCTCGATCAACAGTCTGCTCTTTTTCTTTCGCGAGTTCCTCTGTAAGCTCAATTGGAAATCCATAAGTTGTCGCTAAAATAAAAGGATCTACTCCTTTCTCAAACTCCCTAAGTCCACGCTCGAGAGTATGTCTGAATTTTTGCTCTTCTTGATCAATTTCTTTTTTAATACTTTCCGCGTTCTGCATCAACTCAGGATACACATCCTTGTATTTTTCAGTCACCGTTTGTGCAATCCAAAAAAGGGAGCTGTGCTTAAACCCGAGAACGTCAGCATAACGTACCGCACGACGAAGCAGTCTACGTAAAATATAACCCCTGCTTGTATTAGCGGGAACGACTCCATCACCAATCATAAAAACTGCCGTGCGTATATGATCTGCTACTATTCTTTTTGCCTTATCGTTTTGGACCTCGGTAAATTCATTTATTTTTTCCATTATCTGCACGAATAAATCAGTATCAAAAATATTATTTTTATTCTGAACTGCCATGACGACACGTTCTAGCCCGGCTCCTGTATCAACATTCTTACTCGGCAAAAGTCCTGTAATTTTTCCGTCTTCCTTTAAATACTGCATGAAAACGTCGTTCCAGATCTCAACAACTTTTTGTTCACTATCAGCTTTTAGGTATTCTTCTTTGCTCAAGTCCCCTAAACCATCTTCAGTAATGTCGTAAAACATTTCAGTATCGGGACCACAAGGACCATTGTCTCCAACGCTCCACCAATTTGATTTTGCGCCCATGTAGTAAATTCGATGCTCAGGTACATACTTTTTCCAAATTTCATATGCTTCTGTATCTTTCGGAGAATTTTCATCGCCTTCAAACACTGTGATATAGAGCCTTTTGGGATCCAAACCCAATCCTTCTTCTTTGGAAGTTAAAAATTCATAGCTCCACTTGATTGCATCTTCTTTAAAATAATCCCCGAGAGACCAGTTACCCATCATTTCAAAAAAAGTATCATGAGTATTATCTCCGACTTCATCTATATCCTGAGTGCGGACGCATTTCTGCACATCCACAATTCTTTTTCCCATCGGATGTTCTTGTCCTAAAAGATAAGGCACCAGAGGTTGCATACCCGCAGTATTAAATAAAACCGAAGGATCGTTCTCTGGCACGAGTGAAGCCGAAGGAATTATTTTATGCCCTCTCTTTTCGAAAAATTTTAAAAACTTTGACCGTATTTCCTCTGATTGCATATCTTTATGAGTGGTGGATGGGATGTTCTTCTAACATCTTTCTTATCGGCTTCTCAAGTATATTTACGAGAACAAATATCATAAGAAGAAGCACAGTCACAATGAGAGCTAAGCTATACAGACCTAGACCTGCTGCCATACCCACGCCAGCAGTCACCCACAGGCCTCCAGCAGTCGTAAGGCCTCGTAACTGAGACCCATGCACCATTATAGAACCAGCTCCTAAGAAACCTATGCCTACGATGATCTGTGCAGGAAACATCGTAGGGTTAAGTCCGGGAAGATAAATATATCTTTGAACTAAAGCTTCAGAAATAACAACAAAAACAGCCGAGCCCAACGCCACCAGCGCATGAGTCTTCATGCCCGCATCCTTATGTACTAATAATCTTTCCCCGCCCACTAAAAGACCTAATCCAACGGCAGTTACTAATCTTAAAATAATTTCGCCGTTTTGAGTAAAAAAATGTTCCATATAAGAATTATATAACAACTCCCCCTCCCATACAAATGTGCCGATCGTAAAGAACAATCGACTGGCCGGGAGCCACCGATACACTATCTTTGAAAATCACTTCTGCTGTTTTTTGAGAAGTTATTTTTATTTTGCAATGGAAAAATTCTCCATGGTATCGGATTTGAGTGGTAAAATCTTTTTTTTCGTTTGGAATACCCGAAATCCAATTTGTCTTATCTATTTTTATTAAGTTATTATTTAATTCAGTATTTATAATTTTTTTATTCTGGGACACCACAAGTATATTATTCTCCGTATCTTTACTGACTATATAGTAACGACCATCATTCGGATTCTTTTTGGTGATAGTAAATCCGTGGCGTTCTCCCAGTGTATGAAAAACTGCTCCCTTATGAAAGCCAATCTCTTCCCCATTTTCATTTAAGACTTTGCCTTTCTTAGATTTTATGTAATGTTTTAAGAATTCTTTCAAGTCCACTTCTCCCAGAAAACATATGCCCTGACTGTCTTTCTTTTCTGCTACCGGTAAATTAAATTTCTTAGCGAGCTTTCTAACATCTGTCTTCTTTAAATGACCAATCGGAAATAAAATTTTTGATAATTGTTCTTGGTTCAAAGTCCAAAGAAAATAACTCTGATCTTTCGATGCATCTATCCCCTTCTCTAAAAGAAAATTAAAAAAATTAAAGGCGTCGTGGGTTCCCTGTCCTTTGTCTCCGAGGGCGAAGGCGCCCGAATTTTTTGAATTTTCATTTAGAGCATAATGCCCAGTTGCAACATAATCCGCACCCATAGAAAGAGCTTTTTTTAAAAATGCTCCGAACTTAACCTCTTTATTGCACATCACATCAGGATTAGGAGTTCGTCCGAGCTTATACTCATTTATCATATAGTCAGCAACTTCTTTTTTATATACATCCTCTAAATCAAAAGTTAGAAACGGTATGTTCAGATGGGCAGCTACACGCATCGCATCTCTCCTTTCCTCCTCTTCGTTACACTCTAAAAAATCCGGATGCCATGTTTTTATAAACACTCCGACAACTTCATATCCTTTTTCTTTAAGTAAAAGAGTAGATACTGCACTATCTACTCCGCCAGAAAGCCCGACAAACACTGTTTGTTTTTTATTCATAAAAAATAGCCCTGCTTGGGCCTATTTTCATATTACAATTCCATCAATTTTTTGTAAAGCTCATACGTGGCGCGCGCGTCTGACAAGGCTGTGTGAGCGCGCTTGTTTTCTATAC
>JBBRSF010000003.1:0-28914 GCA_038245685.1 Minisyncoccia bacterium | reverse complement strand
TATATGTTAGAATAATTTTATGCGCGATCGTATTTATATCAAAGATCTAAAAGATAATATAGGCAAAGAGGTTATTATCGCCGGTTGGGTGGACGTCCGCCGGGACCAAGGTAAGATGGTTTTTTTTGATATGCGAGACATGACCGGAAAGATTCAATGTGTGGCTTTGCCAAGTCTGCCCGAAGAAGTTTTAAATAAGGCAAAAGAAATGCGTCCAGAGTGGGTTTTGAAACTGACTGGTGATGTAGTGCAACGCCCTCCTAAAAATATAAAAGAAGGAGTAATGAATGGCGATTTGGAATTTGCTGTAAAAGACATTGAGATTTTAGCCCGCGCCGAACCTCTCCCGTTTGACATGTCTCCTGAAGGATACAACCTGGATTTGACGACAGAGTTAGATAACAGAGCTTTAGTTTTACGACAAGTTAAAAACCAAGCCATATTTAAAATCCAAGCGACTGTCATAGATTCTTTTAGAGAGTTTATGAAAAACAATATGTTTACTGAATTCCAAGCTCCGGCTATCACCCCTGCCACAGCAGAAGGAGGAGCGGAAGTTTTCCAAGTAAATTATTTTGATAAAAAAGCATACCTAACTCAATCGCCACAGCTTTACAAGCAGATCGTGATGTCTGCCTTTGAAAGATGTTTTTCAGTAAACAAAGTTTTTCGTGCCGAGCCTTCTTCGACTACGAGACACCTCACAGAAATAGTATCGCTCGATGCCGAAATGGCTTTTATTGATTCCTGGACGGATGTTCGCGATATGGCCGAAGAAACAATTCGATATATTTTACAGCAAGTGGAAGTTCAAAATGCGGAGCACTTGAAAACATTAAAGGCGACTCTTCCGACAATGATAGAAAAAACTCCGACGCTTTCACTTCGTGAAGTCCAACAGAAAATTTTTGAAAAATTCGGACGCGATGTCCGCGGAGAAAAAGATACCAATCCGGAAGATGAGAAGCAAATTTGTGAAATTATCAAAGAAGAAACTGGCTCTGATTTCGTATTCATCTATGGTTATCCGACTCGCAAAAAACCTTTTTACGTTTATCCAAATCCCGAAGAGCCCGAATACAATGAAGGAATGGATCTTCTTTGTAGGGGAGTAGAGTGGCTTTCAGGAGGGCGTAGAGTCAACGATTATAAACAGCTCTTAGAACAAGTAGAAATTTGGAAAATGGACCCGAATAAAATAAAAATGTTTTTGGAGGCTTTTAAATACGGAGTCCCGCCCGAAGGTGGATTTGCATTAGGTGCTGAACGCATCACTATGCAATTACTCGAACTTAAAAATATTCGCGAAGCGACTATGTTCCCCCGCGACATGAACAGAATCGATGAAAGACTTACAGAAGATGGATTCTAATTAAATTTTCTGTGATGAATTATGTAATTTCTGGGAAGGTGGTAAGAGGGGATGGCTATGGCAGAAAAATTGGTTTCCCGACAGTGAATCTAGAAACTGATTTAAAAAGTCTTCCGCCATCTGGAGTATATGCAGGTACCGCAATGCTCGAAGGAAAAAAATTCCTCGCAGGGATTGTAATCAATCCAGAGGGGAAAGTTGATGCGCACCTGATAGGTTACGAAGGAGATGTGTATGGCAAAGAGGTAACGCTTGAAACAAATAAATTTTTAAGAGAATACAAGAAATTTGATACTGAAGAGGATTTGATTATTCAAATAAGAAAAGATATAGAAAATGTTGAATAAAGAATTAAAAAGTTACCTTGGGCCGATACTAATTATTATCGCTGCATTACTCTGGGCTTTTGACGGAGTGATACGCAGATATTTATATGTACTCCCTCCGATCACAATTATTTTTTTCGAGCATTTGATAGGTTTTATTATTCTCACGCCTTTTGCTTGGAAATATGTAAAAAGTGAGAAACTGGGCAAGAGAGAATGGTGGCTTTTGATAATCGTAGCAGTTTTGAGCGGACTTTTAGGAACACTTTGGTTTACGACTGCGCTCCTTAAAGTTCATTTCATTTCTTTCTCGGTAGTGTTTCTACTTCAGAAACTTCAGCCTATATTTGCGATAACGACTGCTTCGATATTCCTGAAAGAAAAATTCAATAAAAATTATATTATCTGGGCGGTTCTTGCACTTGTGTCTGCATATTTCGTGACCTTTCCAAATGGCATAGTTAATTTAAAAACGGGCGAGGGGACTATCATCGCGGCGTTGTATGCGCTCGGGGCATCTATCGCTTGGGGTTCATCTACTACATTTTCCAAAATGCTTTTGGGTAAAGTTCGTGCAGAAGTGAGCACTTTTTACAGATTTCTTTTTACTCTTTTACTATCCCTACCGATTATACTTATTTTTGGATACGCTTCATCTTTACATATCACCCTTCCGGAGTTCGGATGGTTTGGACTGATTGCAGTCTCGACTGGCATGGTAGCACTACTTATATACTACAAAGGGCTTGCTCTTACCTCTGTACACATCTCTACTATTCTTGAACTTACGTTTCCGTTTATTGCTATCCTTATAGACATGAAACTTTATCATACCGTACTTCTCCCTATGCAATGGATAGCGGCATGCGTGCTCGTATTTAGTATTTATCAAATTGCTAAACTAAGGGAAAGTATACAATGAATGACTTATTAAAGAAAAAATGTGTGCCCTGCGAAGATAAGAATATGAAGCCTATGAGTCGCGAAGATGCGCAGGATTATATAGATGAATCTCACGGATGGATTTTGTCGGAAGATGCGAAAAAAATTTCCAAAGAATATAAATTCCCGGATTTTATCGGCGCGATAAACTTTGTCGAGCGAGTGGCTGACGTAGCTGAGATGGAAGGACACCACCCAGATATCCATGTGTTTTACAATAAAGTTTTACTAGAACTTTCTACGCACTCCATAAAGGGACTATCGGAGAATGATTTTATTCTCGCTGCAAAGATAGACGCAAATAATTCGCTTTAGTTATTTCGAGAATTTTCCTTCAAAGACTATTTCTTCTAATGGCTTACGGTCGCTAGGCTTTTCGCGCGCTCGTTGGGATTCAGGTAAGAGTAGAGGGTCTCCAGGCTTACCGAGAGCTATCATCATCTCTACAGTGTAGTCATCGGGCACACCTAAATCAGCTTTCACCTTGGCATAATCAAAACCAGCCATTCCGTGGGCGATGAGGCCCATCTTGCTTGCTTGCAAGGCAAGATTTTCCCAAGCGGAGCCCGTATCAAAAGAATGTGTAGGGGAGATTGTTCCGTCGGGTTTATTGTTGTGAGAAATAGTTACAATAAGGGCGCTGGCTCGGATGCACCAATTTTTATTGAAGCCCATCAAGCTTTCAATTAAGTTATTAAATTCTCTAGTGCCGTTTAATGCATATATAAATCTCCACGGCTGAATATTAGAAGCTGAAGGTGCCCAGCGAGCAGCATCAAAGATGGTCATAATTTCTTCTTTTGAAATCTCGTCTCCCGAAAATGCTCTGGGAGAGTACCTTTTTAGAAAGATATCATTAATTTCGTATTCGGTGGTTCTAGTGTTAACTGTTTTCATGTGCTGTTTTTAAGTGAGAGTTAATGATTTTTGCGTCTCTTTTGAGCCAAAGGATGTTGCTACCAAGCCGTTCGAGGAGTTGTTCTATTGCACGCTTGGCTCCCGGAGCCTTATGAGTTCTAAAGAATTTTTTGATTTCTCTAGCATGTTTTTCTTCGGCGCTTCCTCCGATCGCTTTAACTGCGCGTCCTAAAGTAAGTCCTCCCTCGCCATAACGACTCACAAGCTCTGACCAATTTTTCTTCATAAAATTCCACCAGATGTCGCGTCCGAGAGGATTACTGCCGACTCCGGAGAGAATTCCTACAGTGTCTTGGATTCTTACGTGTGTTGACAGGGAGAACTCACAGGCTCGCAAGAGAAGGGTCTTGTCTTTAAAATCTCCTAGTGCATTCCCGATACGATTTTTCTCTTCGTGCAAAGTTCCTGTCCGGTATCTTTTTAGCATATTATCAAAGTCTTTCTTATTACCATGAGTGGCGATGATGCCATAGATAGCACTTCGGATATCTGGAGAGACATGCGCGCCTTTTCCGATTTGCTTAATTTTTTTTCGAGCTTCTTTTATTATTGATTTATCTCCGCATTTACCGGCTCGTGAGATGGCAAGTGAGCGTAAAAACGCTTCTGTGTGGGGTTCGTTTTTCTTTTGGTCCCAGCCCATTTTCTTTGCCAGAGGAGAAAAAAGTTCTCGCATGAAGTTGTTGAGATTTTTTAGCGCAGGAGTCTTGGCTAGTAATTGTTCGAGTCGCCATAGTCCAGTAGATATCTCGAGCCAGACGATGTAGCTATCTTCCTCTTTATAAGCTTGGAGGAATTTGAGTGCATCAGTAGTGGGAATAGATCCCGCTTCAGAAAGAGCAAAAAGGTCTCGAACTATTCCTAGGCGGTCTCTCTCTCCGAGCGATTTGTTTTTTACAGGTTCAAATAATTTTTCTAAAAGCTTTGGAGAATATGCAGTCCTATAGAATCCTGCTTCTCCAAAATTCATTTTAAAAAATTTATCATTTACAAAATTCAATGGCACTTGCCAGATAGTTTTATCTTTGGCTTTCTTTTTAGAAGTAGGACTAGCGAAGAATCTTTCTTGGAATATGGTTAAGTCATCTTTAATCCTGATGATAGGATAACCGGGTTTACCAGTCCAAGTGTGCATCATTTTGGCTATATTCTTTTTAGGCTTTCCGCAGACTTTTTCAAATGCTTGCCATAAATGAATAGTCTCAGTGTTTTGGTAACTATGTTTTTTAAGATAATACCGTAATCCATCTCGGAAGTTATCTTCTCCTAAGTAGTTTGCCAGCATTCGGATAAGCGAAGCTCCTTTCGAATAGGATACTTCGTCAAAAATTTCTCCGATTTCGTCTGGATGGTGAACTTCTACTTCGATAGGATGGGTAGAGAGAAGCGCGTCTAAGCGCAGAGCCACTCCTAAATCATTTGTGACGAATTGTGTCCAAATATCCCAGGAAGGAAAAAGTTTATCTACAGCAAGATACTCAATATAGGAAGCAAAGCCTTCGTTGAGCCATAAGTGCGTCCACCATTCCATGGTGACTAAGTTGCCGAACCATTGATGGGCGAGTTCGTGGGCTACCACAAGGGCTACCCACTGTTTGTTTGAAACGGAAGAATTCTTTTCATCCACCAGTATGGCGCTTTCTCTATAAGTGACCGCTCCCCAGTTTTCCATAGCACCGGAAGCAAAGTCTGGAATAGCTATCATGTCGAGAGCAGGGAGGGGATAAGGGATATCAAAATATTTTTCATAAAATTCGAGAGTCTTAACTGCGCAATCGAGAGCAAATTTCGCTTGATTGATTTTGCCGGGGGTAGTGAAAACGCGCACCAAAGTGCCTTTCTTTGTTTTTGATTTTAAATGTTCGAAGTCGCCGACAATAAATGCCACTAGATATGTAGACATCTTAGGGGTAGGGGAGAATTTAATAATTTCAAAACCAGATTCATGTTCACGGACTGATACAGGCAAGGTGTTTGAGATAGCTGTTTTTCCTTTTGGGACAACGAGGGAAATATTAAATATTGCTTTCTTTGCCGGTTCATCGAAAGAAGGAAAAGCTCGACGAGCATCTGTAGCTTCAAACTGGGTCGTGGCCATGTGATAGTCTTTACCCCCCACGCTGTATTTACTGCGATAAAATCCGCGCATTTTGTCATTCAAAATTCCACGAAAAACGAGTGTTAGTTTTATTTTTCCTTTAGGGAGTGTTTTTGGGAATGTAAAAATTGCCGTCTCTGATTTTTTATCGTAGGCAATCTTTCCGAATATTTTGCTTGCCCTGAGCGAAGTCGAAGGGTTAATGTCAGCAGTATCAATCTCGATTTCTTTAGAATGCAAGCTAATAGATTTGGTATTTTGGAGGAGGGTGAGCGTAATAGTTTCTTTTCCGGAAAAAGTAAAATTCTCAAGGTCAGGCTTGAGCTCTAAGTCATATATGAGCGGGATGATTTTTGTGGAAAGATGTATATTGTTTGCCTTCATGGGTCTAAGTATATATTGGTATATATTTTTTCGCAAAAATGCTAATATATCAGGGTGGAATCAGACATTTACCAAATAAAAGTGGCAGGATTCGAAGGACCTTTTAATCTTCTTTTGAATCTTATCGAGAAAAGAAAGCTTTTTATAAACGATGTATCTCTGTCTCAGGTAACCGAAGAATACCTAGCCTACATGCAGAAACTAGGAGGTCTTAAACCTTCGGAAGTTTCGAGTTTTGTGCTAGTAGCGGCGACACTTCTTTTGATAAAATCAAAATCTCTCTTGCCTACACTTGACCTAACGCTCGAAGAAGAAGGGGACATAAAAAATCTCGAAGAGAGGCTGCGACTATTTGAAACTTTCTCAAAGCTTGCAGAAAATATAAAAAAAGATTTTGGTAGAAATATAATTTTCGCGCCTCTTGAACGCAAGAGTGATGTAGTAGTTTTTTTACCTGACAGTCAAATCAGTAAGGAGTCGATGATGACATTTGCTAGGAATCTTCTCGACAGCATGCCGAAGAAAGTATTCTTGCCTGAAGTCGAAGTAAAAAAGGTTATAAGTATTGAAGAAATGATAGACCGTCTGGGAGAACGCATCCAAAATGCATTAAAAATGAGTTTTAAAGAATTTAGTGGAGGAAAAGCTGTTACTAAAGAAGAAAGAATAAATACAATTGTAGGATTTTTAGCGATGCTAGAAATGGTCAGAAATGGTATTATCGATGCAATACAAGAAGAAAATAGTGAAGATATTATAATTGAGAAAACAATTTCGACTAACAGAGAATCAAATGCATAACTTAGAATCAAAAATCGAAGCAATACTTTTTTTCAAAAGCGAGCCTGTAAGCTTGAAGAAACTTGGTGAAGTTTTAAAAGTTTCTCCAGGTGAAGTTCTTTCCGCTATTTCAAATCTTAAAACCAGTTTAGAAAATCGTGGAATAGTCCTGATAGAAAACAACAACGAGTTTGCTCTCGGGACTTCACCAGACCTTAGTTCATTTATAGAAGAATTACAAAAAGAAGAACTTAATCGTGATCTTTCGAAAGCGAGCCTCGAAACACTTTCGATAATCCTTTACAAAAATGGTGTTAGTAGATCAGAAATAGATTACATCCGCGGAGTAAATTCTAGTTTTACTCTACGAGCACTTTCGATACGAGGTCTTATCGAAAAAACTATTGATCCAAAAGACAGTAGGCGCTATATTTATAAGCCGAGTTTTGAATTGCTCTCATACATGGGGGTAAAATCAGTAGAAGAATTGCCAGACTACTTTGAAGTAAATGCTTCCGTTGAAGTGGCAGCAAAGGGTTTAGAGGATTTATCTGCCGTAGAGTCGGGAGAGAACAGTAATGTTGACTCAAGCACAAAATAATAAGAGCCAAATTCGAAGTTTTTCTTTGAATACCGTGAAATATGGGTTATAATCCATAAATGCTTTTAAATTTGATTAAAATTTCTATTCCTACGGCTTCTGCTTTCTTTTTAGCTATCATCATCACTCCTATCGCTACCCATTTTTTCTATAAATATAAAATGTGGAAGAAATATTCTAGAAATACTGATATCACCGCAACGGACTTTCATAAAATACATAACGAAAGTGAGGAATTAAATACCCCAAGAGTAGGAGGTGTCATCATCTGGCTTTCGGTCCTTCTCTCAACACTCATTTTTTACTTAACTTATTTATTTTTCCCTACATCGAAGACCAGCGAATTAAATTTTCTTTCTCGTAATCAAACTCTTATACCGCTTTACACCCTCCTTCTCGCCTCTATCGTGGGTCTGTGGGATGATCTTATACAAATCTATAGTCATGGAGTATTTGCGAGAGACGATAAATCTTGGAGAAAATGGAAAGCATTTATTGTAATGGTGGGAGCACTCGGGATAGGCTGCTGGTTCTACTATAAATTAGGGTTGAC
The DNA here is from genome assembly GCA_038245685.1 of Minisyncoccia bacterium. Classification (GTDB taxonomy): domain Bacteria; phylum Patescibacteriota; class Minisyncoccia; order Phycocordibacterales; family UBA9973; genus UBA9973. Next base: position 20,940 of record JBBRSF010000003.1, on the reverse strand, counting down.
TACTATTCATATCCCTTTCGGAGGAGAACTGTACCTAGGTATCCTGATAGTTCCATTTTTTATAATTGTTGCGCTCGCGACTTTTTCTGGAGGAGTAATCGACGGCATAGATGGACTTTCAGGTGGAGTTATGGTTTCGATGTTTGGAGCGTATTCGATAATTGCGCTTGCGAATAATCAAATAGATTTGGCAGCTTTTTCCGGAGTTATCGCGGGAGCGACTCTGGCTTTCTTATGGTTCAATATTCCGCCCGCAAGGTTTTATATGGGAGAGACAGGCATCATGGGGCTGACTATGACCCTAGCTACGCTTGCTTTTCTTACCGATTCTGTTTTCATCCTCCCCATAGTTGCTTTTCCTCTTTTGATTACTTCGCTTTCAGTAATAATCCAAATGCTTTCAAAGAAATGGAGAGGAGGGAAGAGGGTTTTTAAGCTAGCTCCATTACATCATCATTTGGAAGCTAGCGGATGGTCGACGCAAAAAGTAACCATGCGTTTTTGGGTCCTCTCGGTTATTTTTGCAATTATCGGAGTAATACTGGCAATTGTTAGTCGCTAGGCCCGCCTTAGGAGACAATATCAGATGAAGGAAAAGAAAGTCGATAAAGTTTTTTTAATAATATTATTTATTTTGCTTGTTGCGGGCGTAGCTATGTTCGTGTCCGCATCTCTCGGCGTATTGGCCCGTAGTGAGAAAACTTTTTATTCAGTTTTATTCTCTCAGTTAGTCCTCGGACTCGGACTCGGTCTTGTAGGAATGTATATTTTTGCAAAAATAAATTATAAATTTTGGCGTAGGTTTTCATTTATCATTTTCATTGCTTCTATTCTTCTTACGGCTGCAGTTTTTTTACCTCATTTTGGATGGAGTCATGGAGGAGCGCAAAGATGGATAAAAGTAGGCCCTATTTCTTTCCAGCCGGTAGAATTTTTAAAATTTGGTTTCGTTATTTATTTCGCAGCATGGCTTTCATGGGCAAAGAATAAAGTAGAAGACTTTCGTTTTGGTATTCTTCCGTTTGGGTTGATGCTCGGGGTGATAGCCTTCGTGCTTTTCAAACAGCCCGACACAAAGAGTTTTATTTTGATAGCGCTTACAGGTATTTGTATGCTTTTTGTTTCTGGTGTGCCTATTAAATACATCCTTGGGATTTGTTTAAGCGCAGTTCTTTTACTGGGGTCGTTGGTATACTTTACTCCATATCTTCAAGCTCGTGTAAAGACATTTATAAATCCTTCGCATGATGCGCAAGGTTCTTCTTACCAAATCCAGCAGTCTCTTATAGCTCTTGGTTCGGGGGGAGTTTTTGGGCGAGGGTATGGTCAAAGTGTCCAGAAATTTAGCTATTTGCCTGAGCCTCAAGGGGACTCTATATTTGCGGTCATGGGCGAGGAACTTGGTTTTATAGGATCAGTTGCTTCTATTCTTCTATATATTCTTTTTCTCATGCGAGGCATCCGTATAGCACACAGGGCTCCAGATCTTTTTGGTGGACTTTTGGTCTACGGAATTGTTATACTCATTACAGTGCAAACCTTTATGCACATTGCCTCCATTACAGGAGTTTTCCCACTGACGGGAGTTCCACTAGTTTTCATGAGCCAAGGAGGAACTTCTCTCATGGTCTACCTCATGGCCATAGGGATAGTATTGAATGTTTCAAAATTCCAGAAGAACCGAGCGTAATTTTATTAAATTTTATATAAATAACCAATAATCCATGAAAATAGTGTTTACGGGCGGCGGAACTGGCGGACACTTCTATCCTATAATCGCAGTAGCACAGAAGGTCAATCAGATAATATACCACGAGCACATCATCGGAGCGACGCTGTATTATTTTTCTGATAGTCCATACGATAAAGAACTTTTAGTAGAGAACAATCTAATATACGAAGAAATAAAATCAGGGAAAATGCGTACGTATTTTTCTATAAAAAACTTTACAGATATTTTCGTTGCATTTTTCGGATCTATTAACGCTGTTTACAAACTATTTTCAATCTATCCGGATGTTGTTTTTGGGAAAGGTGGCTACGCTTCATTCCCTACGATTCTTGCTGCAAGATTACTAAGGATCCCTGTGGTCATTCATGAATCTGATTCGACGCCAGGGCGAGTGAATAAATGGGCAGGTCATTTTGCAAAAAAAATTGCCCTGTCTTTTGCTGATGCTTCAGTTTATTTTCCAAAAGAGAGAACAGCTTGGACAGGTCAGCCTATAAGAAATGAAATTATGGAAAAATCTCCTCGTGCTACAGCATTAGAATATTTTAAACTCGAGAGTGAGGTACCTGTAATTTTTATTATTGGAGGTTCTCAAGGCGCCGAGCTCATCAACAACACTGTTCTTGATGCATTACCAAACCTTGTTGAGAATTATCAGATTATCCACCAGACTGGAATTAGGAATTTTAAAAATGTTTCTGGGCAAGCAGATGTTGTATTGGCTCGAAATAAAAACAAAGCAAGATATATTCCTATCGCATTTCTAAATCCTCTGCAGATAAAGATGTCTGCGGGAGCTGCCACGGTTGTCATTTCGCGAGCAGGATCTACCTTGTTTGAAATCGCTTCATGGGGAATACCTTCTATCTTAATTCCATTTACAAATTCAAATGGGGATCATTCACGCAAAAATGCATTCAGTTATGCTCGGAGTGGGGCTTGCAGTGTCATTGAAGAGATGAACATGACTGCAAATATTTTAATATCAGAAATTCATAGAATTCTCGAAAGTAAAACGGATTATGATGCCATGGCTAAGAATGCGCAAGCTTTCGGTAAACATGGAGCATCGGACAAAATTGCTCAAGAACTTGTGAGCATTGCGCTAAGTCATGAAAAGAAATAATATCTCCTTTACTTTTACTCTACGCAAAATCTAAAAAAAATGTTAAAATGCCTATATGGCAGAAGAAAGCAATAAAATAGTCACTAGATTTGCCCCGAGTCCTACGGGCCTTTTACATTTAGGCACTTATAGAACAGCGATATTTTCTTATTTATATGCCAAGAAAAATGGTGGTACTTTTGTGCTTCGCATTGAAGACACAGACAAAGAAAGATCAAAAAAAGAGTATGAAGATAACATAATCGAGAGTTTAAATTGGATGGATCTTAAATATGATAAATTTTATCGTCAATCCGAACATGTAGAAGAGCATAAAAAACATTTGGAGAAAATGATTACAGAAGGTAAGGCATATATTTCAAAAGAAGAAGCAAAGGATGGTAGCGGAGTTATAAAAGAAATCGTGCGTTTCAAAAACCCAAATATTGATGTAACTTTTAATGATGACATAAAAGGCTCGGTCACCATGAACACTACAGATCTAGGAGATTTTGTTATTGCCAAGAATTTAAATGAACCGCTTTACAATTTTGCGGTCGTTGTAGATGACTGGAATGCTGGCATCACTCACGTCATTCGTGGTGAAGACCATACATCAAATACCCCAAGACAAATCCTGATTCAAAGAGCTATAGGAGCCCCTACTCTTTCTTATGCACATATACCACTAGTGCTAGGAGGAGATAAGCTTAAACTTTCTAAACGACGAGGAGCACTACCCATAACAGAGTATAGGAATCAAGGATTTTTACCTGAAGCTATTCTAAACGGAGTTGCTTTTGTAGGATGGAATCCGGGCACAGAAAAAGAAATATTTACTCACGATGAACTCGTAGAAGCCTTTGATCTTTCACGGGTGCAGAAAAGTCCCGCTATATTTAACGAAGAAAAATTGAATTGGTTTAATAAAGAACATATCAAGCTTCTTTCTAAAGAAGAAATTGAAAAAAATATTTTAGAATGGTTACCGGAGAATATGCAAAATGCCAAACTTGTGCCGATAATTCTAGAAAGAATTTCTAAATGGGGTGATGTCAAGGACATGGCAGAAAGAGGGGAGTTAGACTTTTTTTTCAACGCCCCAATGATAGATAAAGAAAAACTTATTTTTAAAGATACCCCAAAAGAAAAAATAAAAAGTAATATTGAAAATATTATTAAAAAATTTGAAGAAATAGCTGAAAATGATTTCACTGAAGAAAATATAAAAAGCGTACTCATGGAGCTCGCAAATGTGGCCGAAAAGAGGGGAGAGGTTCTTCATCCTGTGCGTTATGCGCTTTCTGGCCTCGATAAGTCCCCGGATCCATTTATAATTGCATCAATTTTAGGAAAAAATGAAACGATATCTAGACTACAAAAAGCTCTATAAAATAATTTTATTTTCTTTTCTAATTTTAATTCCGCTTGTATTTTTGCGTGCGCAGACTGCTTCTGACATCCAAAGTAAAATTTCTCAGAAAGATGCAGAGATAACTGCGCTCGAAAAAGAAATAGCACTATACCAAGGCGAACTCGATACTCTAGGACAACAGAAAAATTCTCTCTCTAGCTCGATCAAACAGCTAGACATTACCCAAAAAAAGTTAAACGCAGATATATCTCTTACTCAAAGCAAAATAGATAAGACGAACCTGACTATAGACAACTTAAGTTCAGATATAAATGACAAAGAGAGCGCTATCGAAAATAACTTAAATTCTGTTCGAAATAATATTAAGAATATGGATGAATATGATCGAGTGAGTATTGTAGAGAACATTCTAGCTACAAACAATTTCACCATCATGTGGAACGATGTAGACAACATCATCACGGTTCGTGATCGCATACGAGATTTTACAGCAGAACTCCGTCAATTAAAGGGTAATCTCGAAGATACGAGAACAACGAAGATAACCGCCAAAGAAGAGCTTGTGAAATTAAAATCCCAACTTTCAGACCAACAAAAAATCGTCGTCCAAAACACAAATGAAAAGAACCGACTCTTGAAGCAGACAAAAAATAGCGAGACAGAATATCAAAAACTTTTAAGAGACAAGATAACCAAACGGGATGCATTCGAAAAAGAACTTCGCGACTATGAATCGCAATTGCAATTTATTTTAGACCCTTCCAAGCTTCCAGCGGGGCGGGTGCTGTCCTGGCCATTGCAAAATGTTTTTGTAACTCAGCTTTTTGGTAGGACTGTGGCCGCAAAAAGGCTGTATGCATCTGGCTCACATAGTGGAGTGGACTTTCGAGCAACTGTCGGGACTCCAGTCATGGCGATGGCGGATGGAACTGTATTAGGAGTGGGAGATACGGATGACACTTGTCCTGGAGCTTCCTTTGGTAAATTTGTTTTTATTCAATACAACAATGGTCTCTCAAGCGCTTTCGGCCACCTTTCTCTTATAAAAGCTACTGAAGGTCAAACGGTAAGTAGGGGAGAAATAGTAGGGTATTCGGGCGCTACGGGGCATGTCACCGGCCCTCATCTACACGTGTCTCTATACGCTTCACAGGCTGTAAAAATGACCTCAAAGCCTAGCGTCGCCTGCGGTGGGCGTATCTATAGGATTCCTGCAGCTGCCACAAATGCCTATCTAAATGCGCTAGATTATCTGCCACCATATACGATCAACACATCGATTTTAAACAATCATCCTACTGAATAATTTGCTCTATATTTATAAATTGTGGTAAAATTAATCTATGAATAATTTAGAAAAAAATAACAAAGGGGGATTCATTGCTATAATACTTGTCATAGTTATCGCTCTACTTGTATTGAGATATTTTGGTATCACAATAAGCGGAGTTATAGATTGGATTATCTCGCTGTTTCGAGGAGTAATTCGTTAGACTTAGACCTAGGGTTATACTTGTTATCATTTATTTTATTTAAATGAAAAAAAATAATAAACAAAGTGGTCTAAGCATACTCGGGATCATTTTTTTTACGGTTATTATAATATTCGTGTTAAGTTATTTTAACGTGAGCTTAAAATCGGTTGTGGAGAGTCCGACAGCGAAGGACAATATAAGCTATGTCAAAGGAGGCACAGAGACCTTTTGGCAGACATATTTAGAAAAGCCTGCGCACTATCTTTGGAATGATGTTTGGATAAATATTTTTTGGAAAGGATTTATTTTAAATATGGAACGAATACGAGACGGACAACACACTGATACGGATAGCGCAGCAAACAACCTGCAAGTGAACCCTTAACCCTAGGAGCTTAATAAGCTTATATAATTGGCCTAGGCTACTACCCCAAACATATATTGTGCGACACGGTACTATAAACAACATATAGCAAAAAAGCCCTTTCCCCTCCCGTCGATATTTCCGCTAACGCAGTGTTCTTTTGAGATTAATAATTTACGATTGCGACTGGGTTGTAATAGTTTCCGTTGTAGTAAGGATCTTGATTGTAATCGTAGGAGTTAGTATATGGAGCATTGCCATAATAAGTCGTGGTGCTTGGACCATATGTATATCCCCCGCCACTGTATTTATAACTTGTAGCTGTACTGGTTCCAGTTGGAGCGTAGCGGTAATTGTAGGAATTGTATGCTTGATTAGTTGTTACTGACGGATAGTGAGACTGGTAATCTGAATTATTAGAATAAGAATTATAGTTGTAGGCAGTTGCAGTGGTGTTGTATGGAGCTGCTAGAGAGTTTATGCTTGATACGGCACGTGATATCCCACCCATATATCGGACATAGTTGACTACAAACATCAGTATTACAACAAATAAAATTATCGCCAGTATTCTTTTCATATTACTTTTGACGTATATATAAGGGTTTAATTACAATAAAAACTAATAGTTCCAAGGGATGTTGGGATAATTGTTTGCCAGTATGGGCATATTGATTTCGGTATTCCACCCTACGTTTTGTCCTGAAGGTCTAGGGGCCGGAGCAGAATAATAATTTGAATTTGAAATTTTTCCAAAGCTTATGTTTTGTCCATAGGGAGCATTCACCACTGGCCCACTGTAATTATTGGATTGAAAATTTCCATACGTAGTGTTCTGTCCATAAGGAGCATTCACTACTGGACCGCCGTAATAATTAGACGGAAAGTTTCCGTAATTAGTATTTTGTCCATACGGATTATTCACTACAGGTCCGCCATAATTATTGGATTGGAAGTTTCCATACGTAGTATTTTGTCCATACGGGTAATTTGCTACCAGCCCGTCATAGTTGTAAGAATATCCGGTACTAAAATTCACATTGTTTCCATAAGAATTCGAGTATCGAGCACGTGAATAGGCCAAAGCTCTACTTGCTCCCAAAGATAAAAATATTGATATAAGTATTAAAGTGGTAGGTATTAAAATAAGTGATTTCTTCATATATATGATTACAGCATAAATATATGTTAATTGCAAGAGGTAGAGGGGGTATAACCTGCTTTTACTGCTTGGTCTCTTGTATCGAAATACACTCGATTTGATTCCTTTATGGTCTTACCTGCGGAACAACCGAGCGGATAGTACTTCTTTCCCCTTCGAGATGCAAAGAAATTTTGCCCTACGGCATTTGTGGCATCGTCAGCTTTTAGGAGTTTGATAGGAGCATTGTTTGTGGATGATATAGTGTTTGCAGTTTGCTCTACGACCGGAGTGGACGGGTCGCCATTCGATTCGACCGTGATTCCAGAAGAAGTGCTTTCTTTTGAAAGCCGACCCAACTCAAATGAGCATACACCGACGAGTAGGACAATAATGACCGTGAGAATGTCCTTTCCCCTATCACTTTCTACGAATTGCTTGATTTTTTCCATAGAATTGTTTATACTCTTCTTAGTCAATTCTGGTCAAGTCTGACGTTTAAATTATATCATAAAATCAAATGGCACATAGAAAAGCCGGCGGAACCGCCAAAAACTTAAGAGATTCAAACCCAAAATACCTCGGTGTTAAGCTTTCTGATGGCCAGATGGCCCAAGCAGGCTCTATCATCATCCGACAGCGAGGCACAGACGTGTTAGCTGGCACAAACGTATCTACTGGCAAGGATCATACCCTATTTGCTCTACGACCTGGAATCGTAAAATTTAGCACCAAGAGAAAGATTTCTTTTCACGGAAAATCTGAAGTCAAAAAAGTAGTAAACGTGGTAGCTTAAACAATACTCAAACTAAAAATCCCCTTGTAGGGGATTTTTTTGTTAAATATTTTTAACTTTAGCGGTTTAGGTAAGTAATACTAAACTGCAATATAGTGGCAAAAGTTACCCATAATAGATATGGGATTTGCGCGTAGGCTACCCACTTGAAGTGAGGATAGATAATAAATATTATCCAAATCAAAGTAAGCAGGACAACAGATATATCGAGAGCGGCAAGGAAATTATTTTTTAAGCCAAACTGAAAGTAAGTAAATGAAAAATTAAAAATTAAATTTAAGATGAAAGGTATTAGGATTACAGGTGGTAACTTTTTCTGTATCACTTGTGATATCACATATCCGAAAGAAATAAAAATTATAACGTAAAGAATAGTCCAGACCGGACCGAAGATCCATGAAGGTGGTGAAAAACTAGGCTTTTTTAAATGCTGATACCATTCGGATGTATTATTCATGGGTCTATTTGAATCTAATTATTATAAAGTAGGTTATGGTGCTGACTAGGGCTGTCATGATAATACCCCAAGCTATATCTATAAACGTAACTCGAGGAGGCCATAGAGATATGGTGGCTTGATTTGTAAGGTCATAAGCTGAATATGCAGCTAGCCCTAATACTGCTCCCTTCCACAATGCCTCCGTCCATAGTCCTCTATCTACTGCGGGCATAACTACTAATACAAGAATTGCGAAAGCATAAATAGGATAAAACAAAAGTACTGGGACGAAATTCACATTGCTCGTGAGTATGTTCCCAAGGGCTTCTTTGTAGAAATTTTTGGACACAACAAAAAACCAAAATGCATCAAATAAGGCGAGTGGAATGAGAGTGGAAATAAAAGCAATAATATTTTTCATATATTTATATTCCTTCAACTACAAGTTTAAACGAAGAATTTTGATTTTTGATGACTATGGGAATAGTAAATTCCCCGATTTCTTTGATCGGTTTTTCTAGTTTTATGAACTCAACACTGATGTCGGCATGGTGTTGTTTTTTCATCTCAGTTACGAGATCTTTCTCATGGATGCCTTTAAAGAGGTGCCCTTTTTCGTCGGTTTTAGATTTTATAGTTATGACTTTATCTTTTATCTCTTCGAGGTTTTTGGCAAGTAGATCGTCTTGCACTTCCCTCTCGATCTCAATATTTTTCTTTCTCTTCTCGAGTTCTAGAACTGCTTTCGAAGTAGCCATCACCGCTTTTTGTCTAGGAATAAGGAAATTCATGGCGTAGCCATCGTTGATCTCTTTTATGTCGTGCTTCCTGCCTACGTTTGGCACATCTTGTAAGAATATTACCTGCATATTTTTATCTTAAACTATTTAGAATTATTTTGCGAGGAGGAGTTGAATTGCTTTATCCATCTGTGGATCTTTCTTGGCCTCGAGGTCTTTTTGAGTCAGTTCTACTGGGTAGTCAGGTGTAAGTCCTTTAAGTGAAATAGATATGCCGTTTGGAGTGAGCCACTTCGCGACGGTAATCTTTAAAATTGTTTTTGGAGTGACGTTCACAACTTCTTGGACTGAACCTTTTCCGTAACTTTGCTTCCCCACTATTTTTGCAATGCCATGGTCGTGCATTGCCCCCGCCAGGATTTCTGAGGCAGAAGCTGATCCGCCGTCCATGAGTATTACAAATTTCAAGTCGTTACTAAATATGTTGTAGCCCTTGCTTCGGTAAACTTCTGCAGGCTTACTCCCCCCGTAGTCTTCCGTAACCACAGTTTTACCCGTCGGCAAGAACCAGCTTGCCATGTCGACAGCGGCATCGAGGTAGCCTCCCGGATTCCCCCGAAGGTCGAGAATTAGTTTATAAGATCCAGAGTAAGCAAATTCTTTCATGGCGTCTCGGAAAAGATTTGCCGAGTTTGCCGAAAAGCTATAAAGCTTGATAACGAAAATCCCGTCCGGTCTTTTTATAGTTTCGAGAGTAGGAATGTTAATAGTGTCGCGAATAATTTTTATTTCTTTCGGTAATGGTGTTCCTTCACGGAAGATAGTAAGAGTAACTGCCGTGCCCTTTTCTCCGCGAATAAGCTTGATAGCATCTTCGATGGTCATGCCCGTAGTAGCCGTCTTATCAATTTTCAAAATTTTATCTCCCGACTTCAAATCTGCCTTGTAGGCCGGTGTGTCTTTAAGTGGCGCAATAACGGTCAAAATCTTGTCTTTTAAGCCTACTTCTAGGCCGATACCGTCGAAATTGCCGGCTATTTCATCTTGGAACGACTTGGTCTCGTCTGGAGCAAAAAAGACGCTGTAAGGGTCGTTTAGAGAGCTTACGAGGCCAGATATAGCACCATAAACTCGCTCTTGGTCGGTAGTTTTATCAGCATAAGGATACTTTTCGCTCATAAGATTCCAAACCTTCCAAAATGGTTCAAAATCCGCAGTAGTCGCCACTGCTGTTTCTTTGTTAGTAACACCCGTTATCTTTTCGATCGCAGGGCGGTTTTTTGCACCCGTGTAAATTCCGAACGCAAAAAAAATAATAATCAAGAAAGCGGTGACCGCTACGTACTTTATTTTTGTATTTTTATCCATTTAAATTTTATTCGAATCTTTCTTCTACTGTCCTTATCGAATCATTTTCGTTAAAGTCGGTGTTCTCGCTGAAGTTATCATAATTTTTTTCTTCGCTGTCTTTCATTAAGTTGTCTCGATATATTACGTAGCTGAAAGAAATGATTCCGATTCCTGTTAGAAGGGATAAAATCCCCTTCCACGAATAAGGAAATCCTAGATATGGAAGTATGGCGACCCATATTCCGACAACAAGAAGTATACGCGCTTTTCGCATATGTATATTATATAGCAGGATTATACTAATAAGCAAATCATCCCCGTTAGATAGATTGATTTGCGTAGTCTAGACTTTCGGTGATGACCATTTTGCTGTGACTTAAGTAAGAATTTACGATAAAAATACCAGAAATAACTACTAGAACCATGAGACCATTTACGATAAGGTCCCGATGGTGATTTCTAATTTTTATAAAATAATAAAGCATAAGAGAGATTGCTATGATTGTATCTATTATAAATAGGAGGGCGTTTGTGGTAGCACGTGGAGATGCAAAAAGTGTCTGCCAATAAGTAGGCTGTGGGGGAAGCGGAGCGGTGACATTTAGGGGTGAAGGAGCTTCAATGCCTACTTTAGGAGTTTGATTTGTTTCTGTTCCCAGTACTTCGGGGTTCTTTTTCTCGACTACAACAGGAAGAGTAGGGATCTTAGCCGTTTTATTGACCACTTTAGTAGGAGCTTTGATCGGAGTAATTTGTTCCGGTGCTATGGTAGCTATATGTGGTGCAGGGTTTGCATATACTTGCGCTACAAAAACAGTTTCTTTGCCTTCATAGGAACCTGTAGCTACGCCAGTGCCTACTTCTGTATAATTTCCTTTTACAATGTTTGCTCTGTGAGTAGGGCTCGCCATCCATGCAGCAGTAACATCTTTTGAGTCACTAAAATTTATAGCAAGATTTTCTCCAGCATATTGATATTTATACCCAGCTTTCTCTATCCAGTACCATGGAGTGATGCCTTCAGGGCTTGTATGGGCAAAGTAACCTTTCGTGGCCATGTCGTTGGCTTTCATTTGCGCGGCAAGATTTAAAAGAGGGTTTACAAGGAGTGTCGGTAAGGACTCGGATTGTCTTTCACTGTTCGTAAGGTCTGCAAGAACAGCTGGAAGAACAGCCGCCATGTTGCCGACGACATTTATATGAGTAAGAGTAGGGAGAAGAAAAGTGAAAACTTCAACCAGAAGGACGATAGCGATAAGTTTGCGCGTAGCATGGTCTCGCAAGATATGCGGACGATGGTTGTTTCCTTCCTCGGGTATAAAATGTTTTTTCAGCCAAGAAAACATAATTCAATTATAACAAACAAAACCCTATCTGTAAAGATAGAGTTTTGTATTGCAAATAAAGTGCTATTTGTGATTACTGATTAAGTTTTGCTCGAGTATTAGGACCTACTATTCCGTCCCCTACCAAGCCATTAGCTAATTGAAACTTGATAACTGCGGCATTTGTAAGTGGACCAAACATTCCGTCCACATCTAGAGGGCCGAAGCCGTGGAGATTTAAGAATTTCTGAAGTTCCATAACTTCTGCTCTATATGCGGGATCTCGAGGATATGGAGGATGATTGATTGATAGAGAAAGTGTAAAGTGGTAAGCAGATGAGAATACGGTGCCAGTATTACCTACGCAAGACTGACCAGAAGTTGTACTGAATCCAGTTGTTCTATTTTCACAACCAGGAATTACATTTGAAGTGCCAGTATTACCTACGCAAGACTGACCAGAAGTTGTACTGAATCCAGTTGTTCTAGTTCCGCAACCTTCTACTGGTCCAGTCGAAGCACCGAGAACCTGACCTGATCCAGTTGGAGTAACTACAGGGTTAGATGCAGGAGGGTTATTTGCAGGAGGATTATTAGCAGGAGGATTGTTTGCAGGAGGATTTGTAACAAGTCCCTGGCCGCCAGTAGGAGCTGGAGTAGGAGGAACTGGGGTTGTAGATGTAGAGTTGAAATTATCAAAGAGAAAACCTTTTCCAGAGTTTGAAGCTACTGCAGCTCCTCCTGATCTAATTATAAGGGAATCAACCGTAGGTACTAGATTACCTCCTCCAGTTTGCTCAGGATCGAAACGGTAATAATCTTCCCAGGTTGTTCCTGTGTGAACTAAGTTTCCATCAATGTAGATTTTTGCAATGTCGTTGTGGGCTCCATCCAATAAATCTAATGAGAATTTAACTGTGTGGGTAGCTGTTCGATCTAGAGTAGCTATGTCAACTTCATTGAAATTTGCAACGGTCGGTAGAGGGCCGGAATCAGTTACATCGTCAAAGAATACATGTATACCATTGATCTGATCTTCAAATCTAAGGTAGCTCATTCTAGATCCATCTCCTCTGTCTGGAGAAACAGAAATTTTAAGTCCTGGTTGTACTACGTTAGGAGTAGTAGATGCAATATTGAATTGAGATTCGAAATGATTTTGTCGTGTGCCCCCTGACATTCCTCCATTTACCGCAGAAGTTTCACCAGATTCATTAGGATTTGATGCTGTAAAGGTTTGGTCGCCAAAGCCACCACTAGTAATTGCATTAGATATGCGAAATGTTTTACAACCCAAAGTTGAAAATCCATAATTATTGTCTACTACTGCCTGATCATAAGGACCAGTTACAGTCCAGCCTTCTTTTCCATTGACCGAACCTGTTGTAGAACTATCAAAAGTGCTACCGTTACATGATTCAATCGTTGAAATAGCTCTTACGATTTGCGTACTAGATAACAAAAACCCTACCGCTAATACTGCGGTTAAAACGAAACCCGATAATATTTTTTTCTTCATATACTTATTTTTACTAATTATTATTATACTTGGCGAATGACTAGTTTGCCGCGGACTTTTAATTTAATTCTAATTTTGTGATACTACTACTTGTTAGATTTCTGTCAAGACGTTGGGGGGGGATAAAACTAAAACCCGATAATATTTTATTCTTAATAAAGAATAGGATTTAAACCTTAATTAATGTTAATAATGCTGATAATAAAAACCTCTATATCTCTATCCACTTCTTATGACGGAAGGATATTAATATAATTACAAACTTTAATATAATTTTAATTATTCAAAATACTCCGGAGTGTTTATAGACATCCAATCTAAAAGAAGTCTCATTATGGACGAAGCTCCCACGCCGTTTGTCGAAGGACCGGCTTCCATCATCACAGCGAAAGCGTAGCGAGGATGATCATAAGGGAAAAACCCGATTACCCAAGAGTTTACTTTATCCTTGGCAAGTCCGAGCTGAGCAGTACCAGTTTTTGCAGCTACTTTGACATACGGCACATCGAGAGATTTTGCAGTTCCAAATGTCACTGCACTTCTCATACCCTCATGCACTACGTCGAAATAACTTTTTGGCATATCTATAGTTCTCGTTTTGTTTTCCATAGTTGTATCCCCCATGATCAAGTGCGGAGTCAGAAGTTTTCCATTGTTTCCGATTGCCGCCACAGCGCGCGCTATCTCCACAGGCGTAACTTGGAATCCGTATTGTCCGATAGCCGTGTGGTACGTGTCTCCAATTCTCCATGGATCCCCTTTGAAGTATTTGAGTTTCCAAGCTGGGCTCGGAATTGTACCTACTTTCTCATCAGGTAGATCTATCCCCGTCTTTTCACCGAATCCAAAAAGTTTTGCATATTTCCCAATATTATCTATACCTAGACCTTTTTGACTACCGAAGCCTCCTCCTACTTCATAAAAATATACGTCAGAAGAGACGGCTATGGCCTCCATCATGTTTGTCCATCCGTTTGCTCGCCAGTCCTTAAACACTGTCTTTTGATCCGGAAAATAAGGGTTAGGGATAGATATAGATCCCGTAGAAAGTATTTTAGTGCTAGGGTCGATGACGCCTTCGTTTAGTGCTCCGAGCGCAAAGAAAGGTTTTACGATAGATCCTGGAGTATAAAGACCCGAGATATCCCTATCCAGGAAAAATCGTCTCTTGTCATTGATGTAGCTATTTATGCTGGCTGCGTCTTTCCCAAAAGAAAGTATATTTGAGTCGTATTCAGGGAAACTCGTAGTTGTAAGAATCTCCCCGTTATTAATATCAATTATTATTCCTGACCCTCCGGTAAAAGTTTTATTTTGTGAAAGGTTCTTGATAAGATTATAAAGCTCCATTTGCACCCGGGAGTCTACTGTAGTTACGAGGTCGGTGCCCCGCTCGGGCGCATCTACTATGTTTTCTGAATATACTTTTCCTAGCGCGTCAGTTTCAATTACTTTTGATCCATTGATTCCTTTTAAAATATTATCATACTGTTTCTCCAGACCATCTTTTCCTATGAATTCTCCCTGCCAAAATCTGCCTCCTTTGTCCTGTGTAGGATAGCTCACATAGCCAAGTAAATGAGAAAATCCGGGAGACAAATATGTCCTCGTCGGGACAGTGTCTACTGTTTCTTCTTTATTCCAACTCAATTCTATTTTATTTCTATCATAAATAACCCCGCGATCAGTGAATATAATGCTTTTTTCAAACACATTGTTCTCGCTACGTTTTAAATATGCTGCCCCTTTATGCATTTGTAGATACATCAGTCTTGCTCCGAATATGGTCATAAAAAATAAAAAAATTAATCCGAGCAGGGCAATAGTTTTCTTAGGGATAGGTTTTTCAATTCTTCCTTCGAATTGTTGGCGATCAAAGTTTTGAAGATTAGTGGAATCAAGAAATATTTCATCGGGGTCGACAAGAGAGCCTTTCATTCGCATTCTATTTCTTTTTGTAATTCGGGTGATCATTATATATTTAAGAATAAAACTTTAATTTCTTTTTGAAAAATTCAATTCCTAATAAGCAAATAATAGAAATGAAAAATGATACAAAATATATATGGAAAAATTTTATTTCGTTTGCTCCATACAATGCATCAGAGATTAGAAAAAGGATAAGTGCTTCCCAGTATACTGAAAAATATATTATTGCACCTATAGCTAAAATAACCGTCAACCCAAAAGGCCAGAATAATACAGAGAATAATAAAATTATGGATACCCCGATGCGTAATAACATAAACTCATATTACTTGGAAGCTAGCTTTGAAGCAAGAGTAAAAAATAATTTACAAAATTTCACAACCCGTGTATGATGACGGTATATGCGTATCCAAGAAGATGTAAAGCTTGATTATAAAGATGTTTTAATTTGTCCGAAAAGATCTACTCTCACTAGCCGTAAAGATGTAGATCTCTTGCGTAAATTTAAGTTTAAATATAGTTCAAAAGAGATTGAAGTTATACCCGTAGTTGCCGCCAATATGGATGGGGTCGGTACCATGGCCATGGCTCACGCTTTCTTTCCCTTTCGGACCATGGTAGCTCTCCATAAACATTACAGCGTAGCCGAACTGAAAAAATTTTTTGAAAAAATAGGACCCGAAAATGCAAAATGTGTGTTTTATACTATCGGCTTAAATGACAAAGATTTTGAAAAATTAGAGGAGTTAACAAAAATATTAAAAAAGGATTTAATACAAAACATATGTATCGATGTCGCCAATGGCTATACGGAAAAATTTGCCCATTTTGTAAAAAAAGTTAGAACACGATTTCCGGATAAAGTTATTTTAGCAGGTAACGTGGCTACCGCCGAGATGACTGAGCAACTTATCCTGTCAGGTGCCGATATAGTCAAAGTAGGTATTGGTGGAGGTTCGGTCTGCACTACTAGGAAAATGTCAGGAGTAGGATACCCGCAACTCTCTGCCGTGATTGAATGCGCTGATGCGGCTCATGGCCTAGGTGGATGGATCTGTGCCGATTCCGGATGCGAAGTTCCCGGAGATATCGCCAAGTCTTTTGGAGCAGGAGCAGATTTCTCAATGCTTGGGGGGATGTTTGCGGGGCATAAAGAATCAGAAGAAAGAATAATCACTAACAAAGGCAAGAAATTCGTCCAATTTTACGGATCGTCTTCTAATGAGGCTATGAAAAAACATTTTGGGGGTACAGCCAATTATCGCGCCAACGAAGGAAAAAGCGTAGAGATCCCCTATCGTGGATTAGTCGAAAAAACTATTCAAGATATTTTAGGAGGACTTCGGAGTGCTTGCACCTATATCGGGGCAAGTAAATTAAAAGAAATGTCCAAGAGAACCACGTTCATTAAAGTCCATAATCAATTAAATAACTTTTTTAGCTAATATATTACTTTTTCCGCTGATACTTCACGGCTATTGACTTTTCTCTAAAATATTATAGAATAATTGAAATGCAGAAACATGTATCAAGCGGAGCCGTTATATATGTGCAGGATGGAAGTATTTTGAAATATTTACTGATGTATCGCGAAAAAAGTAATAGCTGGCATTTACCCAAAGGTAGCCAAAATCTGGGAGAAACACTTGAAGAGATCGCTCTTCGTGAAATAGAAGAAGAAACTGGTTTAAAAGTTAAGTTACAGAAGTATTTAACTAAACTCGATTCATTGTTTGAAAAAGAAGGAGAAAGCATTCAAAAAGAAACTCATTATTTTTTAGCATGTCCATTAGACAGCAAATTTTCTTTGTCTAATCATGATCATGAACATGATTCTCTTCACTTGCTTGATTACGAAATTGCGCTCAATCATCTCCAGGATTTCTCATTGTTTGAAAAAGAGGGAGAAGTTTTGAAGATGGCGGAGCGAGTGCTACGTCAAAATAAATAGTTCTTCAACATAAAAGGAGGTGAGAGTCATGAAGATGTTGGTAGTCATCGCAGCATGCAACGAAGGACCGTCACTTAACCAGTTTTTACCACGATTGAAGCAAGTTACAAACAGCTTGCCCGTATCTTGTGACGTTCTTCTGGTCGACGATGGGTCGTCTGACAATACAGGCAAAATCGCTCGCAAACACGGATGTATGGTTCTCAGAAACTCCGTGAACCGTGGAATTGGATCAAGCCTTCGTAGGGGGTACCGGAAAGCATTGAAAGATGGATATGATGTGGTGGCCACGATGGATGCGGACGGTCAACACAACGAAAAATTCCTTTTGCCGATGCTCAAAGAGATTCGCAGAGGGAAAGACATAGTGATCGCATCTCGGTATCATCCAAAGTCCGAGAGAGTGAATGTCCCTCTTGATCGGGATTTGCTGAACGTGGCTGTGACAGCCCAAATTCGGATCGTGACGGGATGGAAAGTAACAGACCCTTTGTCCGGTTTTTGGATGATGAAGCAAAGGTGTCTTGAATTTGCCATTAAGCACGGTCGTCAGACTCGTTATGGCATTCACCTTGAACATTTGGTCAAGTTTTGGTACTTGGCCAAGCCTCGACCTTTTCTTTCCGAGATTGCGCATCCAGCAATCTACGGTAATCATGGAACTCTTTCTCTTCTTACCCGAGAATATTCACCCAGCAACCAAGAGGCTCGAGTCGAGAGGTTCGGGACACATGCTCTCCACATCTTACAGGCTATCGAAGATGTGAAGAAAGTACGACCCAATGTCGTCGAGAAAGAGATGGCCAAGCGACGTAAAAAGTAACGTTGTCATCAAAGAGCTCATGCTATACCTTCGGGTGTGCATGAGCTTTTTAACATTTAGGTTCATTATTTATTCGCAAAATCTATGTATTTAGGCTAATATTTATACATGAAAAATATTGTGACGATCGGAGGAGGTACGGGAGGTTTTACTATTCTGTCTGGTTTGAAAACGTTACCGGATATTACGATTTCAGCCATAGTTTCTATGGCTGATGATGGTGTATCGACCGGAATGCTTCGCGACGAACTCGGTGTTTTGCCACCCGGAGATGTGAGAAAATGTTTGGTAGCACTTTCTGAACACAGTACCATAATGCGTGAGTTGATGAACTACCGATTTGAAGAAGGTAAGCTTTCGGGCCACACTGTCGGCAATATATTTTTAGCCGCTCTCGAGAAGATAACGGGAAGTTTTGTGGAGGGTGTCGAGATTGCTTCTGAAATATTGAAAGTAAAAGGAACGGTTATACCTGTCACTAAAAATCAAGCCAAATTAAATGTCCTTTCAGAAGACGGTTTGCTTTTCGAAGGAGAATCGAAGGTAGATCGAGCTAATTTACAAACTTCAACCATACAAAAGATTTTTTACAAAGAAGATGTCCAGTTAAATCCGCACGCAGAAAAAGCTATAATGCAGGCGGATTTTATTATTTTCGGTCCGGGAGATCTTTATACTTCGGTGATACCAAATATAATTGTTAGCGGTTTTCGTGAAGCGCTTATAAAGAGCGAGGCAAAAATTATTTTCCCCATAAATCTCACAAATAAAAAAGGTCACACTATGCGCTGGAAGATCAGCGATTATGTGAAAACCTTAGAGTTTTATCTGGGTAAGTCTCTAGATTTTATTTTAATAAATAATGAACTGCCTTCCCCCGATCAGATCTTACGCTACAAGCTCGAGGAAGGCGATGGGGTTATTATTGAGGATGACTTTAAAGATCCGCGCATCGTACATGCTCCCCTCCTTTCCAAGCTGATTATCGAAAACGATAAGGCGGATATAGAGGAAGATGACCGAAGTTTTATCCGGCATGATTCTCGAAAGTTAACTGACTCTATTCATAGTATTATTCTTTCTATTTAAAAAATACTTATCTAAGCACCAGGCGTCTACTCCGTAAAGAAAAATTGAAAGAGTAGCAATAGAAAGCCCAAAATCACGAATCCCGATGCTGGTATAGCCAACAGTAAAAGTAATATCAAGCATGTGAAGCGCTAAAAGAAGCGCTGTGATTCTGGTGAAGTATCCAAATAATAAGCATATTCCAAATACTATTTCAAAAGCACCATTAAAGTGTACGAGGGTTTGAGCGCTCAGGTGTGAGATATTAACTACCCAATCTGGAATAAACGATATCCAAGAATTAGTGTTAAGTAATTGCTGTGAACCAAACCAAAGAAATACTAGTGAAATTCCTATGCGCAGAATTATGGGAGCGAATTTCTTCATTTTCAAATTAATATTTTCGTATTGTTCAATGGTCATAATTTTTATTTTGCGTAGGCGCCTATTTTATATTTAGCCAGCTCAGTTTCTGGCCTTCTTTGTCCTCCGTGCTGTGCTTCAAATGCCAGAGTCGCATCCTTTCCACAAATTCCCAGAATTGCTTCGGGTCCTCCAGGGTGTTGATTTATCCAGTTAGTTAAGTTGTAAACATTACTATTAACTATTGTCCAACAGCTCGCAGAATTTGAATGAGTCGCTACTTCTCTTAACGTGTAAGTTTTTACTGCTGGCTTTTCAGGTGGATTATTTACAGGAGTTGTTACAGGATTAACGCTGGGTTCCCTATTGACTATAGAATTTATTTCGCTTACTTTATCAGGCTGGGAACTGGAAATCAGGGTAATGCCTATGACTATTATAAATACTAAAATTAAAAATATAGCTATGGATTTTATACTTTTCATATATTTTCATTCTATCATTTTAAATTAAAAAAGTTAACATTTAAGAATGTTTTTGCTATACTCAAAAAATGACAATCGAAAGCAGTAATAATCAAGAGAACGAGAAAAAAACAAGACACGTGAGATTTGTTCGTGATGTGATTATAGGGATGGCTGATGGCATTACTGTTCCTTTTGCTATCGCTGCGGGGCTCGCTAGCACTGGAGCTGCTACTAATACTATAATCGTCGCCGGAATATTGTCGGAAATTGCCGCAGGATCGATATCTATGGGGCTCGGAGGCTTTTTAGCAGCTCAAACCGAAGCGGAACATTATTCTACTGAACGCGGAAGGAAGGAAAGAGAATTTATCGAAAGTCCCCATATTAACGAACAAGAAATAAAGAGATCACTCCACACATATGGACTTTCAGAAATGGAAAGCCAAGCCGTGGCTGAGTCTCTTAAATCAAGAAAAGATGATTGGATAAATTTTAAGATGAAGTTCGATCTCGGAATCGATGAACCAGACAGAAATCAATCCCTAAAAAGTGCCGTTACGATAGGAGTATCCTATATTATAGGTGGATCTATACCATTACTACCGTATATATTTATTAGCGACTTAACTCGCGCTTTAATTTTCTCCATCTCCCTGACTCTAGTAGCGCTTATGGTTTTTGGATATTTAAGAGGAGTGGCTATAGGCGGAAAGCCATGGAAAAGTATGTGGCAAACATTGATAGTAGGAGGTGTAGCCGCTTTAGCAGCTTTCCTTTTAGCAAAAATAGTTCCCTAGTTTTAAACTTTAAACTAAAGATTTAATTTTAGTGAACCTGTTGTTTCAACTTTTATATTTGTTTTATTTCCATCTTGTGATTTATCGGAGTTATTGTCGTTTAAATTTATACTATCTTTGGAATTTAAAGACGATTCTTGATCATTATTGTTTAAGTCTTCGTCATCTCCATTCTTGAATC
>JBBRSF010000002.1:0-30234 GCA_038245685.1 Minisyncoccia bacterium | reverse complement strand
TAGGAGAAACAAATCAGGAAGTAAATAAAAAATTAAAAAGTGCATTACGAGCAGGTTTGCGACCGATATTGTGCGTCGGGGAAAGTGATCGGGACACAAATCATGAATATTTTAATTTTGTGAAGAATGAACTCGAAGAATGTTTGAGAGGAATTTCTAAAAATTCTATTTCAAAATTAGCGATTGCCTACGAACCCATTTGGGCTATCTCAACAACGAAGGACCGGAAAGACGCGACTTCGGACGATGTAAGAGAAATGGCGATATATATAAAGAAAGTACTTTCAGATAAGTTGGGAAAAGAGGGAGGAGATATAAAAATACTTTATGGTGGATCTGTAAACGACAAGGATGCGGAAGAATTCTTAAAAAATGGAGGGGTGGACGGATTATTGGTAGGCAAGGCATCTCTTGATGTTAAAAAATTTATAAAAATAATTAGTATATGCGAAGCATTAAGCAAATAAAAAATTTAAAAAGTAAAAAAGTTATCATTAGAGTAGATTTTAACCTTCCGATAAAAAATGGAAAAGTTGAAGACGATTTTCGTATCGTGAAAGCTTTACCTACGATAAAATTCTTAAAAAACAGAGGAGCAAAAATAATTTTGATAACACATCTGGGGAAGGGCGGAGATACTCTCGCGCCAGTGGCAAAAATTTTAAACAAATATATGATGGTGAATTTTATTCCCGAAATTCTGGGTATGAAAGTAGGTGAAGAGGTTTCTAGAATGAAAAATGGAGATGTGATTCTTCTCGAGAATTTGCGTAATAATAAAGGGGAAAAGGAATGTAATAAGGTTTTTGCCTTGGAGCTATCAAAGCTTGCGGAAATCTACGTAAATGAAGCCTTTCCTGTTTCTCATAGGAAAGATGCTTCTATCGTTCTTTTACCGAAGCTTATGCCCGCATACGCTGGTCTTCAGTTTGAGCAAGAGGTAAAGAATCTCTCGCATGCATTTGAGAAGCCAAAACATCCTTTTTTATTTGTATTAGGTGGAGCCAAATTTTCTACCAAGATACCACTTATAAAGAAATATCTAAAACTTGCTGATAAAGTTTTCATTGGAGGAGCGTTAGCAAATGATTTTTTTAAAGCAAAGCGATATGAAGTCGGAACTTCGCTCGTAAGTGAAGAAAGTTATGGTATTAATTCTCTTTTAAAAAACAAAAAATTAATTCTACCTACGGATGTGGTGGTGAGTTCAGAGAGTAAACTTATTAATAAAAAAGCGAACGAAGTTTTGAAAACAGAAAATATTATTGATATAGGAGAAGAGTCAGTAAAAGAAATCTACCGTGAAATAAAGAAAGCACATTTGATACTTTGGAACGGACCACTCGGTAAATATGAATCAGGGGGAGCTAAATCAACCAAAGAGGTTCTCAGGTTCATGGCTTCCACAAAAGCTGAAACAATAATAGGAGGAGGTGATACAGTTGTTTTTATTTCTCAATTAAAAATGGAAGGAAAATTTTCATTCGTTTCTACGGGTGGCGGAGCTACCTTGGATTTTCTGGCGAACGGAACTCTTCCCGGCATCAAAGCGCTTAAGTAAGAGACTGAATAATTTTTTGTTCGTGTCCAACAAAATCTTTTTCTGTACCGTCTTTTGGTAGTTCCGGCCACACCCACACGTGAGCATGATGAATTTCTTCACCAGATACATTCAGGCGAGCAATATCCGTAGCGTAAGCTTTTTTGATGGCCAAGGCAATTTTTTTGACTACATTAAAATATTCACCTATATTAGGTACATCCCAAACCCAGCGATAATGTTCTTTCGGAATTACTTGCACGTGTCCCGGAGCCCGAGGGTCAACATCTAAAAAAGCGATAAAGTCCTTATCTTCAAATACAAGGTGAGCAGGGATTTCCTTTTTTACAATTTTGCAAAATACGCAATCATGTTCCATAAGATAATTGTATGCTAAAATTCTCTTTATGCAACAGTACGGAGAGCTCCTTAAGGGGCTACTGGAGAAAAGGGGAATAAGGGAAGTGCTCGAAGCAGATGTTTTTTTAAATCCTGACTACGAAAGAGATTTTCATGATCCATTTTTAATGCGTGATATGGAAAAATCGTGTGTACGTATATTTGAAGCTATTGAAAACAATCAAAAGATCGTTATATATGCTGATTATGATTGCGATGGCATACCAGGTGCGGTAATTTTAAATGATCTCTTCAAACTTTTAAAATACACAAATTATGAAGTATATATACCACAGAGGAACAGCGAAGGGTATGGGCTAAATAATGATGCAATAAAGCAATTTGCAAGTCGAGGAGTAAAGCTTTTAATAACGATAGATCTTGGTATTACAGCAGTGGAAGAAGTAGCTCAAGCAGAAGTCGATGGGATTGATGTGATTATTACAGACCACCATATACCGCACTCGATTCTTCCAAGAGCGTACGCGATACTGAATCCAAAAGTAGATGACTACCCTGAAAAGATGCTGTGTGGAGCAGGAGTAGCGTTCAAGCTTACTCAAGGGTTCATAAAAAAGTATGGGGAATATTTTAAAATTCCAAAAGGTGCCGAAAAATGGATGCTCGATATGGCGGGCCTCGCTACTTTGTCCGACATGGTGCCACTAACTGGAGAGAATAGAGCGATAGCGTACTTCGGAATGAAAGTTTTTAAAAAATCTCCGCGGAAAGGATTGCAGAAACTTTTAGCTAAGATGAACATCGACCAGAGGTATTTATCTGAAGATGATATAGGTTTTATGGTAACTCCAAGACTAAATGCAGCCTCTAGGATGGATGATCCGATGCGTGCATACGAGCTTTTGTCGACAGATGATGAAGTAGAGGCTGGAGTCTTAGCCCTTCATTTAACGAAGATCAACGACGAAAGGAAAACCATCGTAGTAGGCATCATGCGAGAAGTACATAAAATATTTGAAGGAAGAGACATGAAAGAAGTGATAGTTGTAGGTAATCCAAAATGGAGAGTAGGTATTTTAGGACTGGTAGCGGGTAAAATTTGTGATGAATATAAAAAGCCTGTTTTCGTGTGGGGGAAGGACGAGAATGATTGCATCAAAGGATCATGCCGAAGTGATGGATCGGTGTCTGTGGTTGAGATAATGACTGACACGAAAGATCATTTTATTGAGTTCGGTGGGCACGAACTTGCTGGAGGCTTTACAGTACAATCGGACAAAATTCATTTTCTCGAAGATGCCTTAGCTCTTTCTTTTCATAAGGTGAAAAAAGATAAAAAAGAAAATACTCGTACTCATGATGTAGCTACGAACCTAGGAGTAGTAACGATGAAAAATTGGAAGGAAATAGAAAAACTCTCTCCCTATGGACTCGGGAATCCAAAACCCGTTTTCCTTTTTGAAGGAGTGAAAATCGAAAAGATGAAAAAATTTGGCAAAAATGGTTCAGGAGAGCACTTGGAAATAATTTTTTCAGATGTAAATAAGCATAAAGCGGTCTGCATTTCTTTCTTTTCCGGGCCAGATTCTTTCAATAGTCCTCTTTCTGAAGGATTTACAGTAAATTTACTGGCAACTTTCGACTTATCTCGTTTTAGGGGTAGAGAAGAGTTAAGATTAAGAATTGTTGATATAATATAAATATGTTAAAGGATAAAATTATAATTTATACCGACGGAGCAGCGCGGGGGAATCCTGGGCCTGCGGGATGGGGTGTAGTAATCTTGAGGGGAGGAAAAACTTTTGAAATCGGAGGTAGGAGCGATCATGCAACCAATAACCAGATGGAACTCACTGCTGCAATCGAAGGTTTAAAATATCTTAGTAGAAATAAATTGACTGGAGAAGTAGAAATATTTGCCGATTCCAAATATGTGATTCTTGGAGCAACGGAGTGGATTTGGAATTGGCAGAAAAATAATTGGCGTAATGCTGCTAAAAAACCAGTACTTAATCGCGAACTTTGGGAAGAACTTTTTGAATTGACCCAAGAGTTTAAACCTAAGTGGCAATACGTGGCAGGTCATAGTGGAGATAAATGGAATGACAGGGTAGATGAGATAGCGACAAGTTTTGCGGACAAGGCGCCAGTAGATTTGAAAAATTAATCAATTCTTATGAGGGATAAAATTTTCTATATATCATGTTTCGGTTTTCTTTCCGGAGTCTTTTTACGGTCTTTTATTTCTGTAAATTTATATATTGTTATTTTGTGGGTCGTAATTTTTTTAGCGATGTTTTTATTTTTTACTTTTATCTCAAAAAATAAATTTGGGATAGTAATTTCGATCTTTGTTTTCGCTTTTTGCTTTGGGACTTTTAGGTTTCACTTGGTTGATGTTTCCAATCCTGACGTATTTGAATCCCAGGTCGGACAGAAGATAACGCTCTCAGGGGAAATTATAGAGGAGCCGTCAATCGGAGAAAATAATCAGAAATTAATTGTGGAAATTCAGGAAGGGAATGACAGGACAGAAATTCTTGTATCTGCGGGGCTTGATGGGGATTATAAATATGGCGACGAAATAAGTTTTTCCGGAGTTTTAAAAAAGCCGGAGAATTTTGCCACTGATACGGGGAAAGAATTCGACTATGTAAATTATTTGAAGAAAGATGGGATTTTGTATGGGATGAGTTATCCCAAAATTGATCTCCTCTCGAGAGGGAATGGTAACTCTTTCAAGAGTGGACTTTATTGGGTTAAAGAAAAATTTCTAGAAAAAATAAATTTTGCCATAAACTCACCCGAAAATTTATTGATGGGAGGCTTAATTATTGGAGAAAAATCGTCTTTTAGTCAGGCGCTTCGACAGAGTTTTGTAGATACTGGGACTATTCATATGGTAGCTTTATCGGGGTACAACGTTACCATAGTAGCAGAATGGTTCATGGCAATTTTTGCATTCCTGCCGGTTAATTTTGGGATAGGAATGGGAATACTTGCGATTCTTACATTTATTATTATGACTGGAGCGAGCTCTACCGCTATACGAGCAGGAATCATGGCTATTCTAGCGCTAATTGCTAGAGCAACCGGCAGGAATTATGATGTAGGGCGAGCTTTGACTCTTGCGGCAGTGTTTATGATACTCATAAATCCTTTTATTCTTGTGTACGATGTTTCCTTCCAGCTTTCAATGTTAGCCACTATCGCCGTAATTTTTCTCGCACCTAGGATAGAAAAATATTTCCAATGGATAACCAAAAACTTTGGGTTACGAGATATTGTCACTATCACACTAGCAGCATATATTTTTGTATTTCCTTTCATATTATATAAAATGGGAAGCCTTTCGTTAGTAGCTCTGCCTGCAAATATTTTAATCCTGCCTTTTATTCCTATGACTATGGTGCTTGGTTTTATAACGGGGTTTTTGGGGCTTGTATGGTATGGATTAGCTGTGCCGATAGGATATATCTCGTACTTATTTTTACATTATGAGTTGAGCGTAGTTGCTTTCTTTGCGAAGCTTCCATTTGCGTCGATCGCTTTTCCGGATTTTCCGCTTATTTTGACAATCCTAATCTACGTCTACTTTACTTATAGGATTTTTGGTAGAAGCACTTATAATTTTTTTATTGAGCGTCCTTAAAATTCTTTTCTATCTCTTCCCAGTTCAAGTTTTCAAAAAAAGCTTCGATGTATTTTTTCTTTTCGGAAGTAGGGTAGTCGTAAACATATGCATGTTCCCACATGTCAATTCCAAGAACATAGGAAAGTCCGTTAAGCTGTCCCATTTGCTGTTCGTCGATCCAAGCAGGAATTAATTGTTTTGATTTTTTGTCCCAGTAAATCATCGCCCATCCTACTCCACGAGTCAGGGCAAGATGTTTAAAACCACCAAGCCAAGCGCCTATAGAGCCTGCTTGTTTTTCCATTTGTTTTTTCATTCCGGAATTCTCTGGCAGAGGTTTTGCGCCGCCTTCAAGTGATTTGAAATAATATTCATGGTTGCGCATGCCGTTGAATTCAAAACCCACTCTCCGCATGAGTTCGCCCACGAGATAGGCATTTTCCTCTGGATTTTGCATGAGCTCACCGACTTTTTCGAAAATTAAGTTAATATTCTTTACATAACCAGCGTAGAGTTTTAGATGTTCCTCAATGTTTTTAGGAGAGATTCCTTTTAGAGGGCCAATATTAAATTTTATCTCTATAAATTTTTCCATGCGATTTTTAAGTATTATTTATAATATGCTACCATTATATCATGCCTAGCCCAGGTAAAAAGCATTACCTTTTTCTCCTATTCATTTGCTTGTTATTTTAGTGCATTTATCTTTTTTACTTAGACCTCGCCAAATCTCCTAGTAAGTATTTAACATTTTCAGTCCTAGACGTCGGGCAAGGCGACGGCTTGTTTATAGAATCTCCGACTGGAACAGAGATAATGTTTGACGCTGGACCCCCGCACCAGATTTTGGGCAACTTGCGTAAAGTGATGTCTCCATTTGACCGCACTATAGATGCTATTGTTATTACAAATCCTGACGCAGACCATATAAGTGGATTTTTGGAGGTTCTGAAAAATTATAAAGTGGGTATGGTCTTGGAGCCAGGCACGCTAAATGATTCAAAAATTTTTCAAAGTCTAAAAGCAGAAATAAAAAGACAAAATATTCCGGATTATCTTGCTCGAAGGGGTACACGGCTCGATATCGGAGGAGGAGCATATATTGATATTTTATTTCCGGATAGGAATGTTCGTACTTGGTCAACGAACGACGGTTCTATAGTTGCAAAACTCACATATGGAAAAGTTTCAATTATGCTCGCGGGCGATGCCACTCAAAGTACAGAGAAAATTATTATAAGTGAAAACAATTTAGAAAAAATAAAGAGCACAGTTCTAAAAGTGGGACATCATGGATCTCATACTTCGACGGGAGATGAATTCGTCAAAGTTGTCTCTCCGGAGTATGCGTTTATATCAGATGGCAAAAATAATAAATATGGTCACCCACATGCGGAAACACTTAAAACCCTTATGAAATATGGCGTAAAAATCTTTAGAACAGACATTTCTGGCAACATAATATTTCAATCTGACGGGCTAAATGAGCTTGTATCCTCCCACAAGTAATATGTTTTAACTTGTGATAATATGTTTATATGAAAGATAAGAAAATAGAAAACCTAATAAAAGCAGAAGCTAAAAGACAGGCGGAAGGGCTGGAATTAATACCTTCAGAAAATTATGTTTCCGCGGATGTCCTAACTGCGAACGGTTCTATTTTTACTAACAAATATTCCGAAGGATATCCTGGACGGAGATATTATGGAGGACAGGATTTTACCGATCAAGTGGAGCGTTTGGCTATAGAGAGAGTTTGCAAGCTTTTTAAATGCAAATTTGCGAATGTTCAGCCCCATTCTGGAGCTCCGGCCAACCTTGCGGTATACGCTGCTCTTTTAGAGCCAGGGGATACAGTACTCGGTATGGATCTTTCTCACGGAGGACATCTTACGCATGGACACCCGATGACCTTGCCGGCAAAAATATATAAATTCGTAACTTACAAAATGAAAGATCCGGAAACTGGGGAGATAGACTACGAAGATCTTCGTCGGGTTGCCCTAGAACATAAGCCAAAAATAATCCTTGCAGGATTTTCTGCATATTCTAGAACCTTAAATTATAAAAAATTTGTTGAAATTGCGCATGAGGTCGGAGCGATAACCATGGCAGACATGGCACACATCGCAGGACTTATAGCAGCAGGAGTTTTGCGCAATCCATTTGATGACGGATTTGATATAATCACTTCCACTACCCACAAAACTCTTCGCGGTCCGCGCGGAGGAATAATTTTGACTCGAGATAGTGAAGAAATAGCGAAAAAAATAGATAAGGCAATATTCCCGGGCATTCAAGGTGGCCCGCATATGCACACTATCGCTGCTAAAGCAGTGGCTTTTGGTGAGGCTATGACACCAGCATTTAAAAAGTATTCAAAACAAATATTGAAAAATGCGAAAGCTATGGAATTAGTTTTTAAAAAGAATAAAATTCGTATGATCGGTGGGGGAACGGATAACCACCTCATACTTGCCGATGTTTTCGGATCACTCGGAGTGACCGGTAAAGAGGCTCAGACTGTCCTCGACCAAGTAGGTATAACTCTAAACATGAACTCAATTGCGGGGGATATCCGAAAGCCACTTGATCCGTCCGGCATTCGTTTCGGTACACCAGCTGTTACTACCCGCGGATTCAAGGAAAAAGAATGTAAAAAAGTTGCCGAACTAATGATAGAAGTTTTAAGAAACAAAGATAATGAAAAAGTCAAAGAAACCGTGCACAAAGAGATAAAAAAACTCGCAAAGAAGTTTCCAATACCTAAAAATTTCGTCTAATTTTCTATTTACTGTCTTTTCTGCTATATTTTCCTTATGGCAAAGATTAAAAAGGGAAAACTAATAGTAATCGATGGCACAGATGGGTCCGGTAAAGCCACTCAGATAGATCTCCTGATAAAACATCTTAAAAAAGATGGTGCCCGAGTAAAAGTTGTGGATTTTCCCGAATATTACTCAAATTTTTTCGGTGCTTTTATCGGGCATTGTTTGTCGGAGCAGTATTATAATTTTGTGAAGGTGCATCCTAAAATAGCTTCCGTACTTTACGCGGCGGATCGCTTTGAATCCAAAGATAAAATGGAAAAGTGGTTAAAAGATGGATATATGGTGGTGGCGAACAGATATGCAAGTGCAAACCAAATTCACCAAGGAGGGAAAATAGCTAATACAGCAAAAAGAGAAGGATTTTTAAAATGGCTGGCCGAAATGGAATACAAAGTTTTTAAAATCCCTAGACCTGACTTAGTTTTTTATCTAAGTGTTCCTATCCCGATAGTTATGAAGCTAATTAAAGAAAGGAATAAAGAAAAATCTCGAGCATACCTAGGGAAGAAAAAAGATTTGGCAGAAAAGGACAAGAAGCATATGGAAAATTCCAGAAAAAGCGCGCTTTGGCTCGCGAAGACACAGAAAGGATGGGTAAAAATAGAATGTGTTACAAATGGAATTCTCGATACCCGCGAAAATATCCATGACAAAATTTATGAAAAAATTAAGAAAATTTTGAAATAATTTTAAATGATTATCAAAGTTAAAAAATTAAAAGAAGGAGTAAAGTTGCCGACATACCATCACCCCGGGGATGTAGGTATGGACATATATTCTATGGAGGAAATAACAGTCGGCCCCGGAGAAACACATAGATTTTGGCATGGGTTTGCCCTTGAATTTGATATAGGATATGCAGCAATAGTGATGGATAAAAGTAGCATTTCAGGGCTGGGGTTTGCTCATATGGGTGGAGTATTTGATGCTGGGTATCGAGGTGAGTACAATACACTGCTAGTAAATCTTTCCGACAAGCCTTATACTTTTGAAGTAGGTGACAAAGTGGCCCAGTTAGTTATATTGCCGGTGGTCATCGCCGAGTTAGAAGAAGTAGAGGATTTATCCGACTCGGCTAGAGGAGAAGGAAAGTTTGGTAGCACGGGAAGAAAGTAGGCCTTGAAAATCAAATGCAAGAAAAAATAAAAAATTTCATAAATAAAGTTCTTGAGAGCATCCAGATGGAAGGAGTGAATTTTTCTATTGAGCATCCAGAAGACTTTAAGAACGGGGACTATTCTACAAACGTCGCCATGGTTTGTTCTAAAAATTTAAAAATCAATCCTAAGGAGCTCGCCGAAAAAATAGTCGGAGAAATGAATAAGGATCTTCCAGTAGAGATTTCTAAAATAGATGTTGCAGGGTCAGGATTCATAAATTTCCATTTATCTAGAGAATTTTTCAGCAAAAATATTGAAGAGATTTTAAATCAAGCAGAAAAAGTGGGAAGTAATAGTAAACTTTCGGGGAAAAGAATTATGGTGGAGTATACAGACCCGAATCCATTCAAGCCTTTCCATATTGGTCACCTCATGACGAACACTATAGGAGAGTCAGTAGCAAGAATTTTAGAACACTCTGGTGCAAAAGTCGGGCGTGCTAACTACCAAGGAGATGTAGGCCTTCATGTGGCAAAAGCTATTTGGACTATAAAGCAAAGAGGCTTTCCTGCTTTTACATATGAGAATTCTTCCAATATCAAAAAAGCTACCTATATAGGAGAATGTTATTCTTTTGGTTCTTCCGTTTACGAAACGGACCCGAAGGCCAAAGAAGAGATAGACGATATAAACCAAAAGCTTTATGCTAAAGGCGAAGAAAGAGAAAAAAATAAAGACATATACGATATATATGATTGGGGGTTTGAAATTACCATGGAAGCCTTTGAAGATATTTATCGATTACTAGGCACAAAGTTCGATTTTTATTTTTTGGAAAGTTTAATGGCGCCTGTTGGAGAGGAGATAGTTCGCGCGAATATCGGAAAAGTTTTCGAAGAGTCTGATGGAGCAATAGTTTTCAAAGCCGAGAAGTATGATCCTAAACTTCATACTCGCGTTTTCATTACCTCTAAGGGTTTGCCGACATATGAAACGAAGGAGCTAGGGCTAACTGAAGAAAAATTTAAAACAGATCCAGATATGGATTTGTCTATCGTGGTAACCGCAAATGAACAAGAAGACTACATGAGAGTAGTAGCTAAAGCAATTTCGCTTATTCACTCCGAACATGAGAAAAAAATGTTTCATATCACGCACGGGATGATGCGCTTAGCTACGGGCAAAATGTCTTCCAGAAAAGGGAATGTAGTCACTGGCGAATCCCTTCTTCGAGACACTATCGCGCTCGTCGCGGAGAGAGTTAAAGAAAGAGATTGGAATACAGAGGAAAAAAATATAGTTGCAGATAAAGTAGGAGTAGCGGCATTGAAATATTCTATTCTTAAACAATCAATAGGAGGGGATATGATATACGACTTCGAGAAGTCTATTTCTCTAGAGGGAGACTCAGGACCTTATTTGCAGTACTCTTATGCTCGCGCTAACTCAATAATCGAAAAAGCGCAAAAAGAAAATATTCTTCCGGATTTTGAAACTATACCCGAAGAGGTTTTTGAAATCGAGAGAATGCTTTATGTATTTCCTGAAGTTGTAGATAGAACTCGCGATCTGTATGAACCTCACCACATCGCTAGCTATCTGATAGAAGTGGCAAGAGCTTACAATAGTTTTTATGGAAACACGGTGATAGTAAACAAAGAAGATATTAATTCTTCTTATAAAATTGCTATAACGTATGCGTTCTCTTTCGTGATGAAAAAAGGTCTACAGCTTCTCGGCATTGAGGTTCCAATCAAGATGTAAAAACCCTGATTTTGTGTTAAAATCAGCAAATCGTGGCTTTAACTGAAGAAAACAAAGATAAATCCGAAGCAGCTCTACGCGAAGAGCGTGTTTTGGAATTCTGGAAAGAAAATAAAATTTTCGATAAAACTTTGGTTGCCACAGAAGGAAAAAAAGAATTCGTATTTTACGAAGGGCCTCCCACCGCAAACGGAAACCCCGGGATTCACCATTTGGAGTCTCGTTCTTTTAAAGATGCTATCCCACGCTATAAAACGATGCGAGGATACCACGTGAGGCGCAAAGGTGGTTGGGACACACACGGACTTCCTGTAGAACTACAAGTAGAAAAAAAGCTTGGATTGAATTCGAAGAAAGCCATCGAAGAATATGGTATCGCTAAGTTTAATCAAGAATGTAAAGAAAGCGTATGGGAATATTTGGAAGTTTGGAATAAATTCACCAAGCGCATCGGATACTGGGTAGATCAGGAGCATCCTTACGTGACGTATCACAACGATTATATAGAGTCAGTCTGGAATGTAATAAAAAAAGTAAATGAACAGAAGTTGTTTTATAAAGATTATAAAGTGGTTCCTTGGTGTCCGCGATGTGGAACTGCGCTTTCTTCTCATGAGCTAGCTCAAGGATACGAAGATGTTAAAGATCTTTCTGTCTATGTGAAATTCAAAGTAAAAAGGGAGGAGAATACTTATATTCTCGCCTGGACTACTACGCCCTGGACATTGCCCGGGAACGTAGCACTCGCTGTGGGGGAAGATATTGATTATGTAAAAGTACAATCTGGTAATGAGTATTATTTCTTAGCTAAAGAAAGACTTTCAGTGCTAACAGAATCATATGAAATAGAGAGTGAAGTAAAAGGAAAAGAATTAATCGGATTAGAATATGAACCACTTCATACTTTTCTTCAAGAACTTATTCCGGCTAATGAAAAACCAAAGCTCGAAAAAGCATTCAAGGTGTATGGGGCTGACTTCGTGACGACTACCGACGGTACTGGCGTAGTGCATACGGCTGTCATGTACGGACAAGATGATTTCGTATTAGGTAATAAGCTCGGACTTCCAAAGCACCACCTGGTCAGTCCGGAAGGCAAGTTCATAAAAGGAACGGGATTTTTAGAAGGTAGATTTGTGCGAGAAATGGATGAAAATGGTAAACCTACTCTTGCCGTCGATGTGATAGAAGATTTAAAAAAAAGAAATCTATTTTTCAAACAAGAAAATTACAAGCACTCATATCCTCACTGTTGGCGTTGTCATACTGCGCTTATATATTATGCTCGTGATTCTTGGTATATACGGATGTCGGATCCCCAAATAAAAAAAGAGCTTATTGAAGAGAATAAAAGCATAAATTGGGAACCTGCTCATATTCGTGAAGGGCGTTTTGGAGAATGGCTAAAGGAGATAAAAGACTGGGCGATTTCTCGCGAGAGATATTGGGGTACACCGCTTCCAGTGTGGCATTGTGAGAACTGTCAGAAAACAGAAATGATCGGAAGCATAGAAGAACTGAAAGAAAAAACAAAAAAATCTGGGAATAAATATTTTCTTATGCGTCATGGTGAAGCCGAGAATAATGTTAAGAATATCTATTCTTCTGATCAGACTATTCATCATTTGACGGAGAAGGGTAAAGAACAAGTTATGAGTACCACGCGACACATGAAAAACAAGGAAATTGATTTTGTCTACTCTTCTCCTTTCTTGCGCACTCGAGAAACTGCTGAATTAGTCGCTCTACAGCTAGGAATTCCAAAAGAAAAAATAATTTACGATGACCGCCTACGTGAGCTTGAATTTGGCGAATTTTCCGGACATACCGTTGGAGAATATTGGGATATGGTGGATGGGAAAAACTGGACTTTCGATAAGAAAATTCCCGGGGGAGAAAGTTATCAAGACGCAAAAAACCGTTTTGGAGAATTTTTATATGAAATTGATACCAAGCACAAGGGAGAGAACATCTTGATAGTTTCTCACGGCCTCGCCGTAGAGATGGTTCCTGGAATAATAGAAGGGGCTGATAAAGACCGGTCACTCCAGCTATTTCATTTAAATTTAAAGAATAGGAATGCAGAACTTCACAAAGAACATGAATTTGTAAAATTACCTCATAATACTGACTACGAGCTTGATCTTCATCGTCCATATATAGATGAAGTAAAACTTTCGTGTACATGTGGGCACGACTTAGTTCGATCTAAAGAAGTCATGGATGTATGGCTAGACTCCGGGGCTATGCCTTTTGCCCAAGATCATTATCCATTTGAAAACAAGAAATGGGTGGACGGGGAAGGTTATCCTGCTGACTTCATCTCGGAAGCCATTGATCAAACCAGAGGATGGTTTTATACCTTGCACGCAGTTGGAGTGCTTATGGGCAGAGGGAAAGCATACAAGAACGTGATTTGCCTTGGGCACCTATTAGATACAAAAGGGAAAAAAATGTCGAAATCTTTAGGGAATATCGTAGATCCCTGGGTGATGATGGATAAGTATGGCGTAGATACACTTAGATTGTGGATGTATTCAGTAAATCAACCAGGGGAATCTAAAAATTTTGATGAAAAAACTGTTGCGCTTTTGAGTCAGCAAGTTTTCGGCCTTCTTTACAATGTACTCGCTTTTTATGAACTTTATCGCGATAAAGACATAGAAAGCAACGACAGACCAAATTCAGAAAATATTTTGGACCAGTGGATTCTAGCGCGACTCGACGAACTTGTAAAGTTAATGACGGAAAGTATGGATAATTATAAATTACTTGAACCGGTCCGAGCCATAAGGGAATTCGTCGGGGATCTTTCGACTTGGTACTTGCGTCGTTCGCGCGATCGCATAAAAGAAGGAGAACTTGATGCTAAAAGAACTTTGTACTATGTACTCCAAACCACTGCGAAACTCCTTGCTCCATTTGCTCCCTTTGCTGCAGAAGACATATGGCAGTCATTAAAAAATAAAAATTCAAGCGAAAGCGTTCACTTAGAAAGCTGGCCAGAAGTTCTTACAGGATTTTTCTCTCCGAAAGTTCCTAAGATTCTAGAAGAAATGAATTCAGTGCGAAATATCGTTACATTAGGCTTAGAAGCAAGACAAAAAGCCGGAATAAAAGTCCGTCAGCCACTTGCCAAGTTCGAAGTAAAGAGTTTGAAGATGGATAAGGACCTGGTGGATCTTGTAAAAGACGAAATAAATGTAAAAGAAGTTAAAGAGAATAAAAACTTAGAGACTGAAGCATTACTGGATACTAATATTACTCCATCACTAAATGCCGAAGGCGAATATCGAGAATTCATGCGAGAACTTCAGGAAATGAGAAAAACTCTCGGACTAAAGCCTGCGGATAAAATGCCTCTCAGTATAGAGAAAATATATAAGAAGTATAAAATCATGCCAACACTGCAGGAACATATGCTTCGAGTAGCAGCTGTCGCTGTATTGATTTGCGATAATTTCGATGAACCTTTGCCCAAAGAAGACATAGTTACTGCCTGCCTCCTTCATGATATGGGGAATATTATAAAGTTCGAGCTGGATTATTTCCCAGAATTGAATCAACCGGAAGGAATAGAGTATTGGCAGAATATTCAGAAGGAATATATATCAAAATATGGAAAAGAAGAGATGTCCGCTCATGGAAAAATCGCGAAAGAAATAGGCGTAGGCGAATATGTTCTTAAATTGATAAATGCCGTAAGCTTTTTAGGGGCTCCTGATACTGCCATAGGCGAGGATATGGGCAGTAAGATCGTGGAATACTGCGATAGTCGAGTTAAACCCTTTGGCATAGTGAGTATGGATCAGAGATTTGAGGATCTCCGAGAACGATATGGGAACCGTAATGTCGGAATAGATTCGCCAGAACGATTAGCATATGAAAATGCTGTGCGACATATGGAAAAGGACATCTTTGCCCGATGCAAAATAAGACCCGAAGACATAAATGACGAAATAGCGGCTCCCATAATTGAAGAGTTGAAGAATTTTGTGATAAAATAGGAAGAATTTTAATGCACCACATCTATCACACAGAAGGCATAATACTTTGGAGCAAGAATCACGGCGAGGCGGGGAAGTACTATTCGATTTTCACCAGAGACCTCGGGCTTGTATATGCCTCGGCGCAAGGAGTTCGCAAGATGTCTTCCAAGCTTCGTTTTGTTTTGCAAGACTTTGCGTACATAAAGCTAGACCTTGTTCAAGGAAAGGATTTTTGGCGGGTGACTAGCGCAGGGAAGACGAATAGCTTGCAAATTATTTGCAAAAATAGAGGAACATTTCATGTATTTTCGAATATAGCTAAACTTTTACGTAGATTATTAGCTGGAGTAGAAAAAAACGAGTCCTTATTTGCAGACTTAGTAGAAGGCTTGATTATGCTTGAAAAGATTGATAAAAAAGAGGATTTACGCAACTTGGAAGCTATTTTAGTGCTCCGAATATTAGATAACTTGGGTTATATTGGAGGAGGCTCTGATCTTAAGGGATTAATAAAGTCTCCTTTTGAAGAGGCTTTGTTATTGCAAGTATCAAAGTCTAGACCTGAAGTAGTCTCCGAAATAAATAAAGCTCTTAAAGAAACGCATTTGTAGCTTCTGGTTACAAGCCTAGGATGATTTTTGTATTTTTGTGTTACAATTATTTCGTATGCTGTCTAATGACCCAAATAAACTTAACAAACTCGAAAGCTTAAAAGATAAGCTTTTTAGTAGAAATTATCAGACCAAGATCGAACACAAGGATGGATTTTCTCATGTAACTCGCGCTACAGTACCGGAAAATTGGGAAGAAAATCAGGTGACTAAAAATAGGGCGCCCGAAGATTTCTTTAAACAAACTTCAAGATTCAAAAAGTTTTTTATTTTCTCTACAATTTTCTTTGCGCTCACTATTTTTTATGGCGTATATGTTATCTTTGTCGGCACGAATTCTGTTTCGAACGATAATATAGAAATATCTATTGTCGGTAATAATTTTACGGCGGGGGGTGATGAACTTCCACTTGTGATAGGTATCACGAATAAAAATGGTTCTGCGCTCGACTTGGTGGATTTGGTAGTGGAATATCCCAAAGGATCAACTACTGACTTATCTTCGGACTCTGAACATTTTCGTAAATCCTTGGGGACGATTCCTGCCGGTGCAGTACGAAACGAGAATATAAAAATTATTCTTTTTGGTGAACAAGGTAGCGTTCGTCCTATTAAAATAACTCTGGAGTACCGAATCGGAGGGTCAAATGCAATATTTGTAAAAGAAAAAGATTTTCAGGTTAACATTAGCTCTACCCCGATAAACTTAACAGTGGATGCTCCTAACAGTGTAAGTCCTAATCAAGAAATCAGTCTCAATATAAAGGCGACTTTAAATGCTACCAAGGCTGCGCCACATATACTCGTCCGAGCGGATTATCCATATGGATTTACTTTTATCAAATCGGTTCCAGAGCCATCCTTTGGCAATAATGTATGGAATCTGGGTGACTTTGCTCCGGGCGCCGAAAGAAGTATTTTAGTAACTGGGAAGATGGGAGATGTATTTAATGGAGAAGAAAAAACCTTTAAAGTTTCCACGGGTTCACAATCTGCAACTGATAAAACAGCCATAGGTGTAGTTTTTAATTCGGTCTCACATTCTGTGTCTGTGAACAAGCCTTTTGTGGAAGCGGAACTTTTTATAAACGGTGTATATCAGAAAGAATATGCCATAGACGCGAAGACTCCGATCAATGCGGAAATACGTTATTCCAATAATTCCGATGCAAAAATAGAAGATCTGCAAGTGAAAGCAAAAATATCGGGCAACGGATATGATGCGAATACCATTCGTGCTCAACAAGGGTTTTATGATTCTTCGACCAAAACTATTACCTGGGATAAAAATTCAAGCAATAGTCTTTTGAGTCAAGTAAATCCGGGAGATTCCGGGTCACTTAGTTTTAGTGTTTCTCCGCTTGCTTTATATAGTGCAAGCGGAGGACTTGCTCCAAGTCCTCAAGTAAACATAGACGTAAGTTTGGTGGGCAAGCAAGCCTCCGAAGGATTTTCTACAAGCCAGATAACGAATTCTTCTTCGGCTCTAGTGAGAATAATTTCGGATGTAGGTTTTTCGTCGAAGGCTCTTTACTATTCAGGACCTTTTACAAATAGCGGACCGATACCTCCGAAAGCTGAAAAGGAAACTACTTATACCGTCACTTGGTCTATCTCAAATACAGCCAACAGTCTCTCCCAAGTTTTAGTGCATTCCTCTCTTCCTGTCTGGGTAAATTTTGTAGGGCCTATTTCTCCAGCAGGTGAGAAACTCACATATAACGCATCTACTCGAGAAATCTCTTGGAATGCTGATCGGGTGCCAAAAGGGGCAGGTATTAGCGCTACGGCACGATCTGTTTCTTTTCAAGTTTCTTTAAAACCTTCTACTTCTCAAATTGGCACTACGCCTACCCTCGTTAATAGTGCTGTTTTGACGGGACATGATGATTTTGCTAATGTGGACGTAAGAGTAAGTAAGGGGAGTATAGATACAAGATTAGAAGGCGATGCATCTTTCCCTGTAAACGGAGGCGTTGTAGTTCAGTAAATAAAATGAAAAATAATTCTGAAACAAATGAGCTGATGGAAAAGATAGTATCTCTATGTAAACGGAGAGGATTTATCTTTCAAGGTTCTGAAATATATGGAGGCTTGGCTGGTACTTACGACTGGGGACATTTCGGTTTGGCTCTTAAAAATAATATAAAGCAGTCGTGGTGGAAAAAGTTTGTGGATTCTAGAAGAGATATGTATGGGGTAGATGCAGCGATATTAATGAATGGAAAAGTATGGGAAGCATCTGGGCACGTTGCAGGGTTCTCTGATCCACTTGTCGAATGCGATAAATGCAAAAAAAGGTTTCGAGCTGACCAACTCGAAAATAGAGAGAAATGTCCCGAGTGCGGCGGGCATCTTGGCGAATCTCGCCAATTCAATATGATGTTTGCTACGAAAATAGGAGCAATGGAAGATTCTGCTTCGACTGTTTACCTTCGCCCCGAAACGGCGCAAGGAATATTTGTTAATTTTAAAAATACCGTAGATGCTTTTCATCCCAAGCTTCCTTTCGGAATGGCGCAAATAGGCAAGGCTTTCAGAAATGAAATTACTCCGCGCGATTTCCTTTTCCGACAAAGAGAATTCGAACAAATGGAAATAGAATATTTTGTACGCAACGCAGATTGGGAAAAATATTTCGAATATTGGAGAGGGGAGATGATGGATTGGATGGAAGAAATAGGATTAAACATGGGAGCAGTCCATGAAATAGAAGTAGGCGACGGAGACCGAGCTCATTATTCCAAAAGAACGATTGACTTCGAGTTTGACTTTCCTTTTGGACAGAAAGAACTTTTAGGATTAGCATATCGAGCTGATTTTGATTTAAATAATCACAAGCTTGATTATATAGATGAAGAAAATTCAGAAAAGATAGTTCCCCATGTTATCGAGCCTTCAGTGGGACTAGATAGAATGGTCTTGGCGCTTGTTACTTCTGCTTACAAAGAAGACCTGCCTGCGCAGGCAGGCGAAAAAGAAGGAGAAGTACGATCCTATCTAAAGTTCAAGCCCCACATGGCGCCTGTTATTTGCGCTGTTTCTCCACTTCTTAAAAATAAACCAGAGCTCGTAGAATACGCCAACACAAAAGTTTACGCTCCACTTAAAGCCGAGTTTGGACGAGTTGCCTGGGACGACAATGGCAACATCGGCAAGCGATACCGAAGACAAGACGAGATAGGTACTCCTTTTTGTATCGTAGTAGATTTTGACACGCTCACAGATCATACAGTAACCGTGAGAGATCGAGATACAGGTGAACAAGAAAGAGTAAAAGTTTCTGAATTAACCGAATTTATAAAAGCGAAAATATAGATGCGACTTTCAAAAAAGGTTTTAAAGAATGGCTTGCGGGTAGTTACTATCCCCATGAAAGACAATCCTACCGCGACAGTGCTAGTCTTAGTAGAAGCTGGTTCTAAATACGAAGAAAAAAAGGTGAATGGAATTTCGCACTTTTTGGAGCACATGTGTTTTAAGGGCACAGTTACTCGGCCGAAAGCTATCGATATCTCTCGCGAACTCGACGAGCTCGGCAGTCAATACAATGCTTTTACAGGTCAAGAATATACTGGATATTATGCTAAGGCGCAAGCGAAGCATTTTAACAAGATATTTGGCATAGTTTCTGATATTTATTTGAACTCAACTTTCCCTGAAACAGAAATGGAGAAAGAAAAAGGAGTAATAATCGAAGAGATAAATATGTATGAAGATATGCCGAATAAACATGTGCAAGACCTTATGATGGAACTCTTGTATGGAGATCAACCTGCCGGGTGGAATGTTGCTGGCACTAAAGAAAATATTTTGAAAATGAAGCGTGATGATTTCATAAAATACAAAATGGAACATTATTTGCCAGAAGCCACAGTCATAGTGGCAGCAGGCGCAGTGACGGAGCGGGAAGTAATGAAAGAGGTAAATAAAATTTTCGGCTCTGTTCTCCGTGGGGACAAACAAGGCAAGCAAAAAGTTAAAGAAAAACAAGCAAAACCTGAGATACTTCTAAAATTTAAAAAAACAGATCAGACCCACTTTGTTTTGGGAATTAGAACTTATGATTTTTTCGACAAGAAGAATCCTGCTCTTACGGTGCTGGGAGGAATTTTAGGTGGGGGAATGAGCTCAAGATTATTTCAGAAACTCCGTGAAGAGATGGGAGTCGGTTATTATGTTCGGGCTTATAATGATGCATCTACTGACCACGGATTTTTCCAGATTTCTGCTGGCGTAGATAATAAAAGAATTAATGAAGTTCTGGAAGCAATTATGGAAGAATGTCGAAAAATCAAAAATAAAAAAGTGAGCGAAGCAGAACTAAATAAAGTAAAAGAATGTTTAATTGGCAATATGAAACTAACTCTTGAATCTAGCGATGACATTGCAAATTTTTACGGAGGCCAAGAACTCATGAAGCATGAGCTAAAGAGCGCCGAAGATAAAGCCAACGAACTAAGGAAAGTCACAGCGAGGCAAATCCAAACACTGGCGCGAAGTATTTTTAAAGATAAAAAGCTCAATTTAGCTCTGATTGGTCCCTTTAAAGACAAAGCAAAGTTTCAGAAAATCCTTAAATTTTAGCTCTTGTTCAGATATTTTTTAGTAAATATCAGGAAATATGGTATTATATTTTTATGGCTCCGAAGAATAACATTACTAATATTTCCATTTCCACTGGTACGATGGTAAGAGCTGTTCTGGTCATGGTTTGCGTCCTTCTCCTTTGGTTTTTACGAGATTTAGCTTTAGTAGTTCTCACTGCTATTGTGATAGCCTCCTTTGTGGATTCCTCAGTTCCATATTTTAAGAAAATCGGAATTAACCGAATTTTCGGTATTGTTCTTTTTTATCTGATAACTCTGCTCACTCTTGCTGGCTTGTTTTATCTTTTTGCTCCACTTCTGATCACAGAAATATATAACTTCGCTACTTTCTTATCTGCTTATATTCCCAATGTTACTTTTTTGAATTATTTCCAAAACGATGCTTTTTCCGGAGCCAAAGACATCGTCAGCGCTTTGACCGGCCATATATCACTCGCGAACCTAATGGCAGTTTCTCGCGCTTTCATACTGAATCTTTCCGGAGGATTTTTCCAGATTCTTTCTGTGGCCTTTGGAAGTATTTTCAATTTTTTCTTAATTATTCTTATTTCTTTCTACTTATCAATTCAAGAAAAGGGGATAGAGAATTTTTTGAAAATTATCGTTCCTGCGCAGTACGATGATTATGCGGTGGATCTATGGTCTCGTTCGAGTCGCAAGATCGGTCTTTGGGTGAGGGGACAGATGATGGTGGCACTCGTGGTGGCAATACTTATTTATCTTATATTGTCTCTGCTCGGTATCGAATACGCTCTTCTTCTCGCAATGATTGCCGGCGTTATGGAAATGGTTCCTTACGGAATACTCGTTGCGCTTGTTCCCACTTTTGCTTTTTCTTATTTATCAAACGGGCTTACCAGCGCTATTATGGTCACGGGTGCGTATATTATCGTTCACCAATTTGAAGTTTTTCTTTTTTCCCCAATAATAATAAAAAAAGTGGTGGGGCTTGCTCCCATCGTTATAATCCTCTCAGTGCTTATGGGTTTTGAGCTCGGCAGTTTCTGGGGAGCCATACTTTCTATCCCAATAGCAGTGGTGTTTATGGAATTTATAAACGACCTGGAGAAAGACAAAATATCTAAAGAGAAACTTACTAACTAAATAATGAACTCGAAAAATTTTTATCTCACAACAACTCTTCCTTATGTAAATGCTCCTCTTCATATGGGCCATGCGCTAGAGTTCGTGCGGGCAGATATTATTGTTCGATACAAAAAGCTTTTGGGCTATGATGTCTTTTTTAATACCGGCACCGATGAACACGGTATGAAGATATATGAACGGAGCCTGAGTGAAGGGAAAACCCCGCAAGAATTTGTAGATCAAAGCTTTGCTACTTTTAAAGATTCAGTAAAAATATTCGGGATGGATGCTGAGCTACATTTTATACGCACCACGGACCCAAAACATGAAAATGCAGCGAAAGATTTTTGGAAAAGAGTTTATAACAATGGATTCATTTATAAAAAGAATTATGAGGCAAAGTATTGCGTGGGTTGTGAAGAGATAAAGAGTGATTCCGAGCTCGTAAATGGTAGGTGCGCTATTCATACTGATCGGGAACTCGAAATAATCGAAGAAGAAAATTATTTTTTCAAATACAGTGAATTTGGACAGAAATTGTTAGATTTCTATGAAAAAAATCCCAATTTTGTTGTGCCAGATTTTCGCTTTAATGAGATAAAAGCATTTGTGGAAAGAGGCCTGCAAGACTTTTCTATTTCTCGACTTAAGTCAAAAATGCCTTGGGGTATAGAAGTGCCGGGGGACCCTCTGCATGTGATGTATGTATGGTTTGATGCGCTGGTTAACTACATTGCTACTCTTGATTGGCCCAACGAGGGCAAAGATGGAAATTTTGAAAAGTACTGGATGAATGGTAATCCTACACAATATTGCGGTAAAGATAATCTTCGTTTTCAGTCAGCTATGTGGCAAGCCATGCTCATGGCAGCGGGTCTTTCTAATTCTCACCAAATAGTAATCAACGGATTCATCACTGCAGATGGAGGGGTGAAAATGTCGAAGACACTTGGAAACGTCATAAATCCGAAAGATATCGTAGAAGAATACGGTACAGACGCGCTCAGATTTTTCTTAGCCAAAGAGATTTCTAATTTTGAAGACAGTCCTTTTACAAAAGAGCGATTCAAAGAAGCTTATAATTCAGGGTTAGCAAACGGTCTTGGAAATTTGGCTTCCCGTATTTTAACACTATCTGAAAAATACCTAGAGAAATGTCCAGAAATTCCTGAGGACTCAATACCCGAAGAATGGAAAGATATGCTAGCAGATTTTGACATAAAGAAAGCAGCAGATTTTGTTTGGGGAAAAATAAGTGAACTCGACAAATTTATCCAAGAAGCAGAACCTTTTAAGGTCATAAAAGTAGATGAAGCAAAAGGGAAAGAAATGATTACCGATATGGTTTTACGTCTATATACTATTGCACGTATGTTGAATCCATTTATGCCCGAGACAAATATTCTTTTAAAAAAATTAATCAAAGAAAATAAGAAACCAGAGAAGCCATTGTTCATGCGAAAAGAATAAAATGACCCCGAAATACATAGACATACATAGCCACGTTAATTTTACTGCCTTTGATGCAGATCGAGACGAAGTAATAAAGCGAGCACTAGATAATGATACCATTGTCATAAACGTAGGCACCCAAATTGATACATCTAGGAAAGCCGTCGCGATGACCAAGGAATATCCGGAAGGAGT
This sequence comes from Minisyncoccia bacterium, assembly GCA_038245685.1. Classification (GTDB taxonomy): domain Bacteria; phylum Patescibacteriota; class Minisyncoccia; order Phycocordibacterales; family UBA9973; genus UBA9973. The sequence continues at coordinate 7,062 of JBBRSF010000002.1, read as the reverse complement.
CTATGCCATCATCGGACTTCATCCTATTCATACCGGCGCCTCTTATCATGACGTCAAGGAACTAGGAGAGGGAGGTAAAGAATTTACTTCTAGGGGAGAAATTTTAGATAAAGATGCTTACAGAGAATTATTGAAAGATCCCAAGGTGGTTGGAATAGGCGAATGCGGACTAGATTATTATCGCTGTGACGAAGAATCAATAGTCAAACAAAAAGAAGCATTCATCGCGCAGATTGAACTTGCAAATGAATTCAGTAAGCCGATAATGCTACACATTCGCAATAATCCCGTCGGCAAGGGAAGTGCTTCCATGGATGGTGCAACGTCTGATTCCACAAAGTTAAATGCGTATTACGATGCACTAGAATTGTTAAAGAAATATTCAAAAGTAAAAGGGGACGTACATTTCTTTGCCGGCAACTGGGAGGTCGCAAAAGCATATCTGGATTTCGGTTTCACTTTATCTTTCACGGGTGTTATTACTTTCACCACAGACTACGATGAAGTGGTTAAAAATACTCCCTTAGATATGATCATGACTGAAACAGACTCTCCATACGTCACTCCTATCCCCCATAGAGGATATAGGAACGAGCCTTCGTACGTACAAGAAGTAGTAAAAAAAATCGCCTTAGTAAAAGCGCTTCCAGAAGAAGAAGTAGCTCAAGCGATTATCCAAAATGCCAAGCGCGTTTTCGGTATTGAGGCCTAAATAGCAGTAGGGGTTTACTTTCTCAGGGCTTTTTGCTAAGATGAAGTCCATGCCAGATAGTGAAAACATAGATAAAAATGATAGCTTAGTAGAGACTACAGGCGATGCAAATTCCCGAGTTTACGAGATCGGATATCTTTTAGTGCCTACTATTGATCAGGAAGAAGTTCCGGCAACTTTTGGCAATCTTAAAGATCTCATTTCTTCTTTCGGAGGAGAAGTTATTTCCGACGAAATGCCGAAGATGATAAGTCTCGCTTATCCAATGCTTAAGGTTGTGTCAAATGTCCGTAACAAGTTCAGCACTGCGTATTTCGGTTGGACCAAGTTTACGATGGAGGCTCCAAAAGTGCTTGAATTAAAGAAGAAGCTTGATTTTGATCCTCTATATATTCGATTCTTAATACTTAAGACAGTTAAAGAAAATACCATTGCAGCGAAAAAGTTCATTAGAACTGATTCTCACCGAAAGCCAAAAACAGAAAAGACAGAAGGGCAAGAAGTAGCATCTCCTATCAACAAAGAAGAGATAGATAAAGAAATAGATGCGTTAGTGGTTTAAACAAAATATTATGTATTTAAACAAAGCCATAGTAATAGGAAATCTTACTCGCGATCCAGAGCTCAAGTCTCTGCCTTCCGGTATCAAAGTGTGTTCTTTCTCTCTGGCTACGAATCGTGTATGGAAGGACAAGAACGGAGCTCGCCAAGAGTCAGCTGATTATCACAATGTAGTTGTCTTTGGACGCCAAGCAGAAACAGTGGCGCAATATATGAAGAAAGGAAGTTCAATTTTAGTCGAAGGTAGAATGCAGACCCGAAGTTGGGACGACAAGACGAGCGGAGAAAAGAAATATCGCACTGAGATCGTCGCCGACCGCACTCAGTTTGGTCCGAAAGCGGGAGCTACAGGTGGTAATGCAGGTACGACAAGTGTAGGCTCTCAAGCTCCAGCTAAAGAAACCGAAGAGATGGATTCTATCGAGTATCCAGAAGAAGACATTAACCCCGAAGACATTCCATTTTAACAAATAGCGTCGCGCTAAAGTGGACGATTGCGCGACATGATTTCGAAAAAATCAAAGAAAATTTATGAAACAAGATTACTTTTCAGCAAACAATATAAAATATATAGATTACAAGGATCTCGAGATCTTAAAGAAGTTCTTGAATCCTAACGGCAAGATCATGAGCCACAAGAAAACTGGCGTGACTGCTAAAAATCAACGAGCTCTTACTTCTGCTATCAAACATGCAAGATTCCTCGGACTTCTGCCTTTCGTTATAAAATAAAGAAAAAAAATCCCCGAGAGGGGATTTTTAGTTTACGCTCGCTCGTAGTATTCTCCGGTCTCAGTATTGACGCTGATTCTGTCGCCTTCTTTTATGAACATCGGAGCGTTTAGGGTAGCTCCGTTCTCGAGAGTAATAACTTTGTTTCCGCCTTTAGAAGTATCGCCCCGCACTGCAGGAGGAGCTTCTTTGACTAGGAATTCCATTTTTATCGGCAGACTCAGTTTTATTATCTTCTCTTCGTCTTCGTCATTGGTCCAGACAAGCGCGGTGACGTTGCCATTAGCTTTTAAGAATTTTACGGTATTGCCGAGTAGAATTTCATCAAGTTTAAATCTTTTACTTTTATCTTCCGGATCGCAGAACCAATATTCTCCTTTGTTGGCATATAAAAATGTAATATCACGCTTATCGATATCTGCTTCGTATGCAGAATCTGATACATGATAGGTAGCAGGAAAGACCTTACCAGAAACTAGGCTGCGAAGTTTTACCTGGTTCTGAGGCTTACGTTGCTGAGTGCGAGCGACGTGGCTTTCTACCACTTCGCAAGGTTCGTCATCGTGAATAATTATTTTCTTTTCGCGTATTTCGCTATATTCTAATTGAGCCATAGGTTGTATAGTAGCAGAATAATTTTTTAAATCAACCTCACCCCCTAACCCCTCTCCGGAGTACCAGAGAGGGGAGACATTTAAAATGCTATAATTTATGCATGACTTGGACCTCTACTGTGTCTAAAGCGCGCTATCTCCGAAAAGAAGAAACAAAAGCAGAAAAGATGCTTTGGAAAGAGTTGAGAAATAATAATATTGGAGTTAAATTTAGAAGACAACATCCAATAGATATGTTTATTCTAGATTTTTATGCTCCAGCCATAAAACTCGCGATAGAATTAGATGGCTCTGTGCACAACATAAAAGAGAACAAACAATACGACGAAGCACGAACAGAATACTTAAAGTCTAAATGTATAACTGTATTAAGATTTTGGAATTCTGAAGTTGAAGAAAATTTAGACAAAGTTTTGGAGAAAATTAAAAGAGAAATAAAAAATCTCACTCCTCAACCTCTTCCCGTGGTAATGTAGGTGTGAAAGATCCTTCTCTAGTACTCTGGGAAGCCGGGGGATGGGGTGTTTTTATTGTATTATTTTCTCAAGTGGATCAGCCATATCTTCTTTTTTTATATCTGAGGTATCAACAATGATACAGTTATGTTTTTTAGCATCTTCTCGTAGGAAACGAGCCCAATCATCCATTTTTGTATTTGCTAAATATGACTGGCCTCGAGAATGTATCCTCTGATTTCTTACAGAATCTTCACAATCAAATAGAATAACTTGAAAATTTTCTATACTATTTTCTTTACATGCAATTTCTATAAAATCATAACGTGTTTGAGTATCAACTAATACCGATTTATCGCTCAAGTATTTTTCCTTTACATTTTTTACCCACTCAATTGTTTTGATTTTTTGCCAATTACTTGAACTTCCAAATTTTTCTTCCATTTCTTTTTCCGAAGGAATAACCTCTCCTTTATCGGGGTAGCAAAATTGCATATCTGGCCTCTTTTGTTCTAATGCTCTAGTGGAAGTTGTTTTGCCTGCACCGGAAGCACCAATAATAAAATAAATTTTATTCATAGAATTTAAACCCTCTCTGGTATTCCGGAGAGGGCAAGGGTGAGGCTACACTTCTTCCGCAAACTTTTTCCTGATCTCCTTCAATATTTGGTCTGATATTTTTTTGTTTTCTTTTAAGAAAGTGCGGGTTGAGTCATATCCCACGCCGAGTTTCGTTTTCTCACCTTTTTCGTCCAGGGGAGTATAGAAGTATGAATTTCCAGTTTTTTCAATTATTTTAAATTTCTCACCGAGTGCCATTATCTCTCCCTCTCTCGAGATACCCTCGTTATAGATGATATCAAATTCTGTTTGTTTGAATGGAGCAGCCACTTTATTTTTTACTATTTTTACTCTAGTTCGACTTCCTACTATTTCTTCGCCCTTTTTTATTTGAGCGATTTTTCTTATATCCATGCGGATGGAAGTATAAAATTTAAGCGCTTTTCCTCCTGGGGTAGTCTCTGGGTTTCCAAACATCACTCCTATCTGCATTCTGATTTGGTTTATGAAGATGACAGAAGTTTTACTTCGTGCGACTATGGCGGTGAGTTTTCGGAGAGCTTGCGACATAAGTCTTGCTTGCTTTCCTACATGATATGCTCCCATGTCGCCTTCGATCTCATCTTTAGGAGTAAGTGCTGCTACGGAGTCGATGACGATAACGTCAATTTTTCCTGTGCGAACGAGACTCTCCACTATCTCAAGAGCTTGCTCTCCATTGTCGGGCTGAGAAATTAAAAGATCGTTTATGTTTACTCCTAGTTTTTTTGTATAGTCTGGGTCCATCGCATGCTCGGCGTCTATGTATGCGCAAACGCCGCCTAACTTCTGTGCTTCGGCGACTATATGGAGCGATAGGGTAGTCTTACCAGAAGATTCTGGGCCAAATATTTCTATTATTCTTCCGCGAGGGATTCCTCCTACTCCGAGAGCCATGTCGAGTCCTATAGAGCCCGTAGGAATAGTGTTTATGTCTACTTTCGGACTATCTCCCAATTTCATTATCGCGCCTTCACCGAATTTGGTCTGTATTGCCTTTAATGTATCGTTTAAAACGCTCTGTCCTACTGTTTTTTCTTCCTTTTTTTCTTTCTTTTTTTGCATGTGATTTAGCGAAATCATGCCGCGCAATTGATTCTACTGAATCATGTCGCCGACTCAATTAAGAGGCGACCTAAAGCGCGGCGGATTCTGTATACATTATTTGATAATTTTTTTCGTCTACGTCTCCAAATTTGTCCTCGGCTTTGATATTAATTATATTATACCCTGCGAGAAGTGCAATCGTCTCATTGAAGTGGCCGCTTTCATCCACTGAGAGTTCTCGTCCATCCAAGTAGAGTTTAACAGCGTTTTTCGCTGTTCCAGTTATCTTTACAGTACTAGTGTGAAAGGTCATACCTGAGACAAGGGGAGAGCCATTTATCGCCACGTTCTTTATCTTTTCTCCAAAGATCACTCCCTTGCCTACGAAAAATGCATAACCCACCATTAGAAGGAAAAAAATAGAAAGTCCTGCAACTTTTACTATTTTTTTGGCATTTGTATTCATATCATGTTACCCCCGTTCTCATCGCGGTTTATTTTCTCTAGAACCTCACGGGGTTTTGCGCCTTCGCCGGGGCCTATTACACCGCGTTCTTCGAGTTTGTCCATTAGTCTAGCTGCTCGTGCATAACCAAGTTTTAATTTTCTTTGGAGGTAAGAAGTAGATGCTTTGCCTGCCTCTACTACACAAGCCCGAGCTTCTTCATACATCTCGTCATCATCTTCTCCATCATTATCTTCGAGTGATGCTTCAAATATACTTTTATCTGCGGAAATTGATCCCGAAGTCAGACTTATTTCGGCAGTAACTTCATCTTTATATGCATTCGATAGGTATTTTACTACATTCTTTACTTCTGCTTCTGAGATGAAAGCGCTCTGTAGTCTTTCGGGTTGAGCTTCTCCGGAAGAATACAGCATATCTCCTGCACCTAAGAGCTTTTCTGCTCCACCTGTGTCAAGTATGGTTCGTGAATCTATCTGGGATGAAACCTTGAGCGCTATGCGAGCAGGAATGTTTGCCTTGATGAGTCCGGTGATGACGTTCACTTCGGGTCGCTGTGTAGAAAGGATCAGATGTATCCCAACGGCTCGAGACATCTGCGCCAAGCGCACTATCGCAGACTCAAGCTCGCGCGGATAGGAGCTCATTATATCGGCGAGCTCGTCTATGATAATAACTATATAAGGTAAGCGGTCCGCGTGTACTTCTTCTTCTACGCCTTCATTATTTATCTTTGTCTTCTTTACGGTCTTATTGAAAATATTGTTGTGATAAGACTCGATATCTCGAACGGATTCGGCCTCGAGGATGTCATAACGTCTATCCATTTCTTTTGCTGCCCACTTTAAGGCGAGAATAGTTTTCTTGGCATCAGTTATCACCGGAGTTAGAAGGTGAGGGATGTTGTTATATAGAGTAAGCTCTACTCGTTTTGGATCTATCAATATGAATTTAAGGTCGTCTGGTCCATTTCTATATAAGAGGGAGGTAATAATAGAATGAATGGTGACGGATTTTCCTGATCCGGTCGTGCCGGCTACGAGGGCATGAGGCATCTTTGCAAGGTTACCGAATGTAGCTTTGCCGGAAATTCCTCGACCGAGCGCGATAGTCAGAGCTTTGGAGGAATTCTGGAACTTTTCATCTCCGAGCAATGTCGCAAGCCCGACTGTAGATTTTGCTTTGTTTGGGATTTCAATTCCCACCAATGACTTTCCAGGAATAGGAGCTTCTATTCTTATAGGGTGAGCTGCGAGTGATAGAGCGAGGTCGTTCTGGAGTCCTACTATTCGGGAGAGTTTTACTCCCTCTGCTGGCTTGAGTGCGTATCTTGTGACCGTAGGACCGACTGTTATTTCGTCCATTTCTACTTCAATGCCGAAGTTTGCTAGCGTCCTCTTTATGATATTTGCATTTGCTTTGATGTCTCCTGTATTTGGTTTCCCTTTGTCCTCTTCGAGTAGACTAAGTGGGGGAGGGACATAGGTAGAGATAAGTCCTCCTTTTCTTTTTTTGATAGGGATTTCCTCTTCTTCTATTACTACTTCTTCTTTCTTTTTTCCTATTCCGAGTGCGCTCTTCATCTTTTCCCCGGCAGACTCTTTGTCGTCTTCAGGAGGAGTTATCATCTCGACCGTCTTAATTTCTTTTTCGTTCAATCCGGAAGTCATTTCTTTTTCTTTTTTTGCGAAGAGAGCTTTCAATCTTCTCCAGATGGCCCAGAGATTGAGTTTCGTGTCGAACATTATAAGAAGAGAAATTACTAAAATTGCTCCGAGGAAAACTATACTTGCGTAAGTGTCGAAAAGATTTAGAAATGGAGTCGAAAGTATTTCTCCGACGAGTCCGCCTTTATGAGTGCCGGAAGATATGTCG
>JBBRSF010000001.1:0-31551 GCA_038245685.1 Minisyncoccia bacterium | reverse complement strand
TTGTTCCAGTAATGAAGGTATGTATTCCACTTCGATTTTTCGCTTCGCTTATTATGTTGTCAATTTTATTAATAGATTCTTTTGATTTTGCAATTATGTTTTCTAGGTCGACTGCAATCGTGTCTGTATTGTCTGTTTCTACTGCGCTCTCTGGAGCAATAGTAGGGGTAGATAGTTGTGCGCTACTTGTGTTGTCGTTTTTCGTTGGCTCAGTCGGAGTTCCTGTTGGAGCTTCGTTTGCACTATTCACATCGTTCATTGCAAGAAAGTAAGAGGTTTTATTTTCCAAAGCGTGATACTGATACATGCTGTCGTATTGGCTTTTTGTAATTGGAGAACTAGCATGAGCGCTTTTTTCTAGGTCACCCTTGGCAGGAGAGAAGGGAAGTAATCCTATAGTTAAAGCGAAGAGTAGAACTTTTCCTATTTTTTTGTTTTTACTTGCCATAAATTTATTTTTGATTAATTAATAATAATTTAATGTTATTTTAATATATTACTTTTTGTATTTTTTATGTCAAGATATATAAGTGTGTAAATCTGTCTAAACTGTGGATAACTTAATCTTAATTTAATATTAACTAAAATAAGCTTTAAGAATAAAGCTAAAAAAGAACTATTTACAAAAGAAAAAACCTGTTTTTTAATATAAAATTAATTTGAATGAGAAAATTTAGTATTTTTTTTGTGTCCTCGGCAGGAATCGAACCTGCAATTACTCCTTAGGACGGAGTCGTTATATCCATTTAACTACGAAGACATATAACTCACATATAATATAACAGATTAAACCCTTCTTGGAAATTGCCTACTTTATATGATAATATATAGGTATGCAAGAAAAGCCACCTCGGGCTCCTAAAAAAAGCGAAACATTCTCGTATGACATGGATCATAGCGACAAAATCAACCTCGAAGTTTTAGATGAGGCATTTGAAAAAAAAGAAATTAACGAAACTGAATATAATCATCTCATAAGAAAACTTCTACAAAAAAGAGAACATACAGAGTTGCATCTTTCAGAGATCGCACGCACTCTTAGCGACGAAAAAGATCATTTAGGTATAGATGCAGTTACAGGCTTGCGTAAACATGAAGAGCTTGAAAAATATTTATCAGATCAAATTCAAGAATTGAATTTTATTCCCACTGAGGAAAATAAAGGAAGACACCCGCCTCTGCAAGCCATCATGGTTATTTCAGTGGACTTAGATAATTTGAGAAAATGGAATAATGAAATCAGTCAAACAGCTGGGAGTAAGGCCTTGCGATGTATTGCGGATAAAATAAGACAAGCCACTAGGGACCAAGATTTTGCTTTTCGTCGTGGAGACACATCTGATGAAATAATTATTATATTAAGGATTGAAAAAGATTTAAAAGAAGAAGATATAGAAAAACCGTTTACTCACATTAAAGAAACCATCAATAGTGGATATGTAGTAGTAGACGGAAAGAAGAAAGCTGTCACAGCTGCAGCAGGCTATATACTTTTACGAAAAGGAACAGAAATAGATCTAAAAAAAGTACTAGAGGAAGCTGATAAAAATGAGCTTCGAGATAAAGATCCAGAAGTGAAAATGCAAAGAATCAGAGACGCAGAGGCGAGACTTCACCTAGAAGGGTAATGTCTTTTAAAATGTTATAAATTATGCTAATATGTTGCCATGGATCCTGAATCAAAAAAATTATTAGAGGATACGTACAGGCTTGCAGAAGATAATAATAAAATGCTACATTCCGTGAGGCGTTCTATGCGCATCGGAAGGATAATGACCATTATTTACTGGGTCCTTATTATAGGGTCTGCGTTCGGAGCTTATTATTTCGTCCAGCCTTACCTTACTCAGCTTATTGAAGTATATGGAGGAACGAAAACGAATTTTCAAAATTTCGGATCGATGTTGAAAAGTTTTTCGAATTAAATTAGAGTAAAAAGCAAATGCCAAGATAGCTCAGTTGGTAGAGCATTCCCCTGAAGAGGGAAGGGTCCCCAGTTCGAACCTGGGTCTTGGCACAAATAATTTAGATAGATTTAACCCTCACTACGTTTTTCCTGTCTTTATCTACCTTTTGGAGTTTGATAGTTAGTAAGCCGTGTTTCTCTGTGGCTTCTGCTTCTTCTGGCTCTACTTCAGCCGGCAAAGAAATGGTTCTCGAAAATTTCCCCCAATACAATTCTTGGATAAAGTAATTATCTTCATCGATCGTGCGAGATTCTTCTCTTTCTCCTCGGATCGTGACGGTGTCCCGCGCGATAGAAAGCTCAAGGTCTTCTGGCTTTACACCAGCTACCATGGTTTCGATGACTATACTCGTAGGAGTCTGGTATACGTCGACTGAAAGTTCTGCTTCTTCAGCTTCTTCTTCCACCCATTTGCTATCATTTTTCTCACTACTATGACTCTTTACTCCTTTGATAAAAAATTCTTTTTTCGCAGGTTCTGGAGCCTCATCATCCATAGTTACACTTCCTGTCAATCTTTCAAAAAAACTTCTTTTTTTATTTTCCATTTGATTTTATAATTTAGTTATTAATTAAAGTTGTAGTATCTTCACTCATTCGTCTAACCTTTTCAAAGAGTAGCATAATTACAATTGTGACTACCCATAGAAAGGCAAAAACTTTTAAAAAATCACTGCCGTTGTTTCTTATTATAAAGAAATTAAAAGCGCTATGCAAGGTAATAGCAATAAAAAATCCTATGAACAAGTGCCATGTTTTTTTCAGAGCGTTCATATTAAGGGCAATTCCCAAAGAAATCCCTATAACCCCTGAAGAAATAGTATGGAGGAGAGTAGAACCCATGAACCTTAATTGTCCGGTTAAGAGAGCCACAGTGGCTTGGCTAACGGAAAAAGGCTTTATTAAAAATAGTGTATTTTCGAGCGCCGCGAATCCGAGTGCTGCCGTAATCATAAAAATCGGCCAGTCTATAGGTTTTTTATTATAGCTACTTTTATACAAAACTAATAAAACAGCAAAGAATTTGACCATTTCTTCTGAAGCTGCCCATAAAATTAGCTCTATTTCATGGGAGGATACTTTTGATTGAATGAATTGCTGTATTGGTAAAACAACCAAAACTGCAATTATGCCCATAATGAAAACTATGGTAAGAATAGCTTTAGGTTCTGGATTTTCTTCTTCTTTCAGCCAAAACCACAGCCATAGAAGAGAGGGAATGATACCCCCCAAGAGTGCGAGACCTATTATTTTAGGGTCATGATTAAAAATATCCATCATATAGGCCACTTTTCTATCATTAGAAGATTTTTGTTTTCAATAGGCATCATCGACCAAATTTCTTCAGTAACAAAGGGCATAAAGGGGTGAAGTATTTTAAGTGAATTTTCTAGAATGTAATAAAGGGTAGCATTATAATCGGGATTATTTTTACTTTCCTCGATAATCTCATCAGCTAGGCGATGCCATAAGTAAGCGTAGATTTTTTCTGCGGCAAGATAAAAACGGTAATTGTTCATATCTGAGGTAATATCGTTAGCTAAAGTATTAAATTCATCTATCAAATCCTTTTTCAAACTTCCTGAATTTTCTTGCGACAGAATATATCGAGTTATGTTCCAAATCTTGTTCGAAAACTTACTATAAGCCTTTACTTTTTGAATGTCGAATTTTCCATCTGCTCCAGGACCTATACCCACGATCATCGACATACGGAGAGCATCGGCTCCATACTCATTTATTATTTCAATCGGGTCCACACCATTGTCCAGGGATTTACTGAATTTTTGACCTTTCGCGTCTCGAAGCATGCCATGTAGATAGACAGTTTTGAAAGGAACTTCTCCTAGTAGGTATTGGGACATTAATATCATTCTCGCCACCCAGAAAAATAGTATTTCATAGCCGGGATTTATAACATTGGTCGGATGAAATCTTTTTAAGTCAGACGCATTTATATCCGGCCATCCTAAAGTGGAGAAAGTCCAAAGTCCGGAAGAGAACCAAGTGTCTAGTGTATCTTCATCTTGGGTCCATCCCGTTTCTTTAGGTGCTTCTATTCCTACATATATTTCTTCCCTTTTACTTGTCGTGAGATGGGCCGAACGATACCATACAGGTATGCGGTGGCCATACCATATCTGCCGAGATATACACCAATCCCGCAAATTCTCGATCCAATTAAAGTAAACTTTTTCAAAGTGATCGGGGAGAACTTTTATCTCACCGTTTCGGACGGGCAGAAGCATAAGCTCTTTGAGTGAGTTGTCTCCTCGAGTAGGGATTTTTTTATTTACATCCACGAACCATTGGAGCATTATTTGCGGTTCTATTACTCCTCCTGTTCTTTCAGCAGTAGCCACTCTGTTTACATAGTTCTCATCTATAGATACCAAGAGTCCTTTTTCCTTGAGCTTCTCTACTATTTTTTCTCTAGCGTCGGTAATTTTCATCCCCGCAAACTCTTCCGCGACAGGAAGAAGTTTCCCGTACTGGTCAATTATTTGTTCTTTGTCTAGTTTATATTTTTCTGCGAGGGCAAAATCTTCATGAGAATGCCATGGAGTAATGGTCATGACGCCCGTGCCGAATTCCATGTCTATCATTTCGTCTTTTATGATGGTCGCCTCTATAGGCCCATTAATCCATTCTAAAGTGATCTTCTGCATATGCTGCCAATCTTTATATCTTTCGTCGTTAGGATGCATAACTACGTATTTGTCTCCAAATTTTGTCTCAGGGCGCGCTGTGCCTATATTAAATGGTCCGTATTTAAAAGTGTAGAATTTTCCTTTTCTCTCTTCGTAAACTATTTCATCATCGGAAATAACTGTTTGGCCTTTTGGATCCCAGTTAACGATCCTATGACCGCGATATATAAGTCCGTCATCATACATTTTCTTAAATGCTGTGCGAACGGCGATGTTGCGTTCTTGGTCATACGTAAATGCTTCTCGAGACCAGTCGAGCGATGCGCCTATCTTCCTTAGCTGGCTTACGATTGTTTTTCGACTATCATCGACAAACTTATCTACACGCTCTAGGAATTTTTCTCTGCCGATATCTTTTTTCTTCAGCCCTTCTTTTTCTAAAATTTTTGTAACTTTTGAGTCTGTGGCTATGGCAGCATGATCAGTGCCCGGCACCCAAAGTGTTTGCTTTCCTTGCATACGATTGAAGCGAATCATCGTATCTTGCATGGAGTCTTCAAGAGCATGCCCTAAGTGGAGTACCCCAGTAGCATTCGGAGGAGGGAGGACAATAGAGAAAGTTTTGTCGAAGTTTTTATTTGTCGCGGGATCATTTGCCCAGTCAGGCCTTTTATCGGGGTTAAAAAAACCGGACTCTTCCCAAAGCTTGTATATCCTATCTTCTGTATTTTTTGAGTCGTACGGCTTCAATAACCTTTCATCCATGTGTCCATATTATCATATTTGCCCTGAGCCTGTCGAAGGGTTAAAGCCTTAAATTACCAGTCGCCTTGATACTTTCCACTTTTGGGATTTTGTTTTTTATTTTTAGATATTTTAAATATCCAGCTATGCCTATCATGATGGAGTTGTCAGTCGAAAGTTCTTTGGCAGGGAATAGAAGTTCTACTTTCTTTTCTTTGGCAAGCTTTTTCATTTCGCTCCGCAAGTATTTGTTCGCTGATACTCCACCGCCTACTATCAATGTTTTTATTTTATAGGCGTCGATTGCTTTCCCAGTTTTTTTAATTAGACATTCGATAGCTGCATTTTCAAATTCAAGTGCAATTTGTGCTTTTGTCTTTTCGCTTATTTTCTCTAATCCTCCTAAGTCTTTAATTAAATATAAAACAGCTGTTTTGAGTCCCGAATATGAAAAATCAAAATTTTTACTATAAAGCATAGGGCGAGGCAAAGAAAGAGAAAGAGAGAAAGATGCGCTAGAGCCTTTCGCGGACTCAGCGCGCATAAAAATCTGCTGATTTTTTGCTATGCTCGGTTCGTCAACCTGCGCAATGCTTCGCTCGCTAAAGGCTCTGGCTTCTTGTGCTAGATTGGAAATCTGTGGTCCGCCAGGATAGGGAAGACCGAGCATGCGGGCAACCTTGTCGAAGGCTTCTCCGACTGCATCATCGAGGGTTTGCCCTATGATCTTGTAATCAGCCCATTTTTTTACGAGAACGAGTTCAGTGTGTCCTCCAGAGACTAAAAGAGATAAAATAGGATTTTTCTTGGTAGTAATTTTAAATTGACCTTTATTTTTTCCAAATACAGAAAGAATATGACCTTCCATATGGTTTACGGGGATAACTGGCACATCCCATTTCTTGCCGAGTTCTTTAGCGAAGACTATCCCTGTCCAGAGAGCTGGTTCGAGCCCGGGGCCCATTGTCACCGATATCACATCTACAGGTTTCTTTTTGTTTTCTAGTCTTGCTTTCTTTAAAGTTTTTTCAAGGACGATCGGAAGGTTCTTGATGTGCTCACGTTTAGCAAGGGCAGGATAAACTCCGCCGAAGGGGATATGAATATCAATTTGTGAAGAGACGGTGTCACCGAGAACTTTAAAAGAAGCATTTGTGATGCCTCCTTTTGCTTCCATTATACTTATGCCCGTATCGTCGCACGACGTCTCAATGCTTAAAATTCTCATAATATTGTAGCGATATAGGACTCGCCGACTACGTCGGCAGGTGAGTTTCGATTTAATAAATAACGAAACTCCTTTCGAATCCGTACATGACTGAATAAATTCAGTCATTATCCCGCTGTGCGCGATACAGGATTCGAACCTGTGACCTACCCCACGTCAAGGGGTCGCTCTACCAACTGAGCTAACCGCGCAAATTATTAAAGTCTTTAGATGTTACATCTTTGCCTCGATCCTTTCAAGGGCAAGGAGAAAAGCACCCATGCGCAAGTGAGTTTTGTATTCTTGAGATTTTTCGTAAACTTTTTTGGCTGCCTCGTTCATAAGGGGGAGGAGTTTGGCTAGAACTTCTGATTCGCTCCAATGTTCGTTCTTTAGATTTTGATCCCACTCAAAGTATGAGACTGTTACTCCGCCCGAGTTTGCGAGTATGTCTGGGATAACTGATATATTTTTTTTGAAAAGCACTTCGTCGGCTTCGGGGGTAGTGGGGCCGTTGGCAAGTTCGAGCACAACTTTTGCTTTTATGTTGTCTGCATTTTTGTCGGTGATTTGGTTTTCAAATGCAGCAGGGATAAGAACATCGCAAGGTAGTTCTAAAAGTTCTTCGTTTGAAATATTTTTTGCTCCAGGGAAATCTCTGAGCGATCCTGTATCTTTTTTATGTTTCTCGACTGCTTTCACATCGAGTCCTTCTTCGTTTGTAATTGCCGTCTTAGAGTCAGACAAGGCGATAATAGTATGACCATGACTTTCAAATATCTCTGCTGCATTGGAGCCGACGTTTCCAAATCCCTGAATTACTATTTTGCATTTTTCGGGAAGTCCTAATCTTTCTCTTAATGCGTCAAAGACATAAAACCCGCCCATTCCCGTAGCAGGGCCTCTACCTTCAGATCCTCCTTTATCAAGCGGTTTGCCTGTAAATGTCGCTCCTGTTTTATCTCCCGATATTTTTTCAAATTCATCTGCCATCCAAGCCATGATCTCGGGTGTAGTATTTACGTCCGGGGCAGGGACATCTTTCTTTGGACCCAATACATCTCCTAATCCTCGTACCCATCCGCGAGAAAGTCGTTCGAGTTCGCCCTTAGATAATTTTGTAGGGTCGACGGTGATACCACCTTTGCCTCCACCCATCGGGATGTTGGCCACTGCACACTTCAAAGCCATCCAAAAGGCAAGTGCCTTCACTTCATTTACTTCGGTATCAGGATGATACCTGATACCACCTTTGTAGGGACCGAGAGCATTGTTGTATTCGACTCTGTAGCCTTCAAAAATTTTAATAGTTCCATCATCCATCTTTACGGGGATAGATATGCGAATATCTCGATTTGGTTGTCGTAAGCGCTCGATGAAAGATTCCTCAAATTTTTTTATTTGAGCAAGCTTGTCGAGCTGGGTCATAGCATTTTGAAATGGATTTTGCATGTGGCTCTATATTATACTACCAGACCTTCCAGTGTTTCAAGTTCCTCTTTGGAATTAGGCTGCATAGCTTCAATGATATTTTCCATTTCCACCGACTCAATTTTCATCTTTTGCTCGAAAGCCATTTTCACTAGGTCGGTTAAATAATATTCATTCTGGGCATTGTTCTTGCTAAGCCTGCCGATATTTGCCCAGAGCCAGTTCGCATCAAATGCATACACGGCGGGGTTTAATTCTTTTATTTCTTTTTCTCCATCATCTGCATCTTTAGCTTCTACGATTTTAGAAATTTTACCGGAGCTGTCCCGAACAATTCTTCCGAAAGACAGAAGTCCCTTGCGCCAATCTTCAAAATCAGGAATTTTCACAGTAGCAAGAGTCAAAATCGGATGCATTTTTTGATGATGTTTGATAATTTTTTCTAGAGTTTCTTTGGAAACCATAGGCTGATCTGCGGCGAGAATGAGTATAGTCTCATGGGGAGAGTTTATGACACTTTTCGCAGATGCTACTGCATGTCCAGTTCCTAACTGTTCATGCTGAATTGCATACATATGTTCAGTTCCTAAAACTTCTTGAATTCTTTCTTTTTTGTAGCCTATGATTATAACGGGTTTTATCTTTATGTGGAGTTTGGCCACCGTTTCGAGTATATGTTGCAAGAATGGCTTTCCGCGTAGAAGCGCTAAAGCTTTGGGCTCGTCGGACTCCATGCGCTTGCCCTTGCCTGCAGCTAGAATCAATATTTTGATTTTATCGTTTTCCATGTGAGATGATTATATACTATATCTTTGAATTTTCTCGTTTCTTGATCTCTTTTATTACTTTGGGGATTTTCTTGAAATCTTCTATCAAGATTTCTCTCATAGAACCGTTATATAGTGCAGCCGCTGGGTGGTAAAGAGGAAAGAAGTATTTTGTCGCCATTCCTTTAAATTGTTTTGTTATAAATTTCCCGTGCGCTTGTGATATTTCTAGTTCTGGAAAAAAGTTATTCATCGCGTGGCGCCCCAGCAAGACTATAAGCCGTGGAGAAATAGTTTTTATTTCATCCAAGAGCCATTCTTTGCAATCCGCTTTTTCTTCGGGTAGGGGATCTCGATTATTTGGTGGTCGATACTTCACAACGTTGGTTATGTATATATCTTCTCGTTTTAAATTTATTATTCCGAGCATTTCGTTTAAGAATTTTCCTGCGGCCCCGACAAAGGGTTCGCCCGTCTCGTCTTCTTTCTTGCCTGGAGCTTCTCCGATCAAGATAATCTCTGCAGAGGCACTGCCTGCACCTTTTACCGCTTGAGTGGCAGTCATTCGAAGCTTGCATTTGCAATTCGCTATCCATTTTTGATGTAGATCTTTCAGTTTTTCCTCTTTATTTTCCATAAAGTCTATTATAATGTTTTTGCGATTTTATTAAAAATAATATAGTATAAGAAGCGTAAATGGCCCTATCGTCTAACGGTTAGGACAGCGGGTTTTCAATCCGTCAATCTGGGTTCGATTCCCAGTAGGGTCACTGTATATATAAAAGAGAAACCGCCTGCAGAGTG
The DNA here is from genome assembly GCA_038245685.1 of Minisyncoccia bacterium. Lineage (GTDB taxonomy): Bacteria > Patescibacteriota > Minisyncoccia > Phycocordibacterales > UBA9973 > UBA9973. The sequence continues at coordinate 21,981 of JBBRSF010000001.1, read as the reverse complement.
TGCCAGGTCGGCTTTCTCTCAGGCGGTTTGATAGAGGCTAATGTCGCCTCTTTTTTCTTTGCCGACGTTTGTGTCGGCGTGGGGGAATGCGGGTGGCGAGGATCGCCAGTTGCAACATTTCCTTCTCGAGTTGCTCAATGTCGTAAATCTTGCTCGTGGTTTTCAGAGCCATTGTTCTCTCCTTTTTTACATGAATCAAAAGAACTTTTTCGATGTCTTCGTCGATCGGCAGGTGATAAATCTTTTGCTGTAAGTCGTCCCGTGGGGGCGGCAAATGAAACTCGATGGTAATAGCGATGACTACCATCGTCTCGTTGCCGTTCATACAGGCGGGAGTAAACTCCCATTGGTGAATCTTTTCTTTCGTGGCGGTCACCAGACTTATACTGGCTTTGGTGAATTCCGCCAGTTCTGACTCGGTAGGTTCTTTCCGAGTCTTCATTCTGAAGTGACTCACCAACTCAGTAACTTCGGTCACCTTGCCGTTGGTGTCCACTATTACTCGAAAGGACGTCGTGCCCTCAATGTTCATTTTGATCGCTTGAGGGGTGTACTTTGGTTTGGTGCCTTGGATCAAGCGAGGCTCGGTAGCCCCGGCCTGCATTGACGACAGCACGATCAGGCAAAGAGCAATCAGTATTGTTTTCATTCCCACTCCTCCTCTCGCAAACTATATCTAAAATATCTAAAAAGTCAATATGTTCTTTCACTGGCTTGAAGTATAATTCTAGGAGAAATATTTTAAGTGGAGGCGTGGCTGAGTGGTTGAAGGCACTGGTTTCGAAAACCAGCATTGGTGAAAACTAATCGTGAGTTCAAATCTCACCGCCTCCGCCCGTATTGGTTTGTCATCTCATACGTCTACAATAGTGTGGATGCGCTAGTCGTCGTATCCCTTAGATTATTATATTACTTTCAAAAATATGGATGAAACAACATGCCCTAGTTGTGGCAATAAGATGAGTGCGTGTACTTGCGCAAAATAAAAGCTAAATAACAACAAAAAAACCGCTCTTTCGACGAGCGGTTTTTTTGTTGTTATTTCGCGTGAATAGCTAGATATATGTCTTCGAGCGCCCGCACTGCATCGCCTGCGGCGATGTTGTTCTGATGATAGAGGACATTGGTGCAGTCTCCAGCTGCCCATATTCCAGCTGTTTCTGTTTTTTGAGACCGTGCGTCTATCTTGACTCTGCCTATGTCGTCGAGTGGCACCAAGCCTTTTACAAAGTCCGTATTTGGGATTTGTCCTACCTCCGCAAAGATGCCCGAGACAGCAAGCTCGTGAGTTTCGCCGGTTGTGCTATCTTTGTATACTAAGCCTTCCACAAATTTGTCTCCTTTTACTTCTAAAGTTTCGATATTCTTTAAGGCCTTCATCTTTGGATTTCTCAATACTTTTTCTACTGTTACTTCATCTGCTTTGAAAGTGTCGCTTCTGTTTATGAGAGTTACAGATTTACAGTAGGCGAGTAGTTGAGCAGCTGATTCAAAGCCCGCATTGCCTCCTCCTATCACTGCCACATCCATGTCTGCAAAAAGAGGCCCATCACATGAAGCACAATAGGTGAGACCCTTGTTCTCAAATTTGTCTGCATTAAGAGCGGTAATCTTTCTTCGGCTACTTCCCGTAGCTATTAGGACGGTTTTTCCAGAAAATTCTTTTCCGGATTCGGTTTTCATTAAAAAAATATCCCCGTTTTTTGTAAGAGAGTTTACCTTTTCTCCTTCAGCTATTTCTAGGCTTTCGCCCGTGTTCGCTAAAACATGTTTTTTTAAATTAGCTGCGAGGTCGTTACCAGAGAGCGAGGGAGTGCCTATCCAATTAAATATTTGTTCAGATACTACGCTCTGTCCACCCCATTCTTGGGTAATAAAAAGGGTCTTTAAACGCTTCCTTGCTGCATATACTGCCGCCGCGGTGCCAGCTGGCCCTCCGCCTATAATTATTAGGTCATAAGTCATATCTTCCATTATACACTATGCGTCACGTGGTGGATAAATTACTTCTTATTTCTCCTCAAGAAGGCTGGAACAGCGCTCCAGTCGTCCCCATCGTCGTCAATAATTACATCTTCTTTTACAGTTTCTTTGCGATCCATCTTTTTGAGGAAGTCGTTATTATTCAAAGTACTATTCGAGTTGTTATTGTTGTTATTTGAAATAGTATTATGTACTTCCTTTTTTATAATTGCTGGAGATTCTTCTTTGGCAAGGGCGCCAGTAGGAGTAGCGCTAAAGAGTGTCTTTCTAGGCATATCCGCAGGGAAGCTCGTAGCTATGACGGTGACTTTTATTTCTCCCTTCTTTAATTTATCATCGTGAATTGTTCCAAAAATAACTTTTGCGTCTTTGTCGATAGATTCAGTTATTATCTTGGCAGCTTCTTGTATTTCGTTTATAGTTAGATCGTCGCCACCAGAGATCGCAAAGAGAACTCCTTTTGCTCCGTGAATAGAAACTTCTAGAAGTGGGGAATTGATAGCCGCAAGTGCTGCTTTCTCTGCTCGCTTCTCGCCAGATGCGCTCCCGATGCCCATGAGCGCGGAGCCTGCGTTTGACATGATAGCTTTAATATCGGCAAAGTCTACGTTAATGATTCCAGGAGTCGTTATAAGGTCAGAAATGCCTTCTACCGCCTGACGTAATACATCATCGCATTTCACAAAAGCGTCTTTAAAATTGGTGCTTTTATCAGAAAGCTGAAGGAGCTTGTCGTTCGGTATGATGATTATTGCGTCCACTTCTTTAGCCAATTCGTCTATGCCTTTTTCTGCAATTTTCATACGGTGACTACCTTCGAAGAAAAATGGTTTAGTAGTGACAGCCACAGTCAGGATGCCTTGTTCACGAGCCGCGCGCGCAACTATCGGAGCTGCACCTGTTCCGGTTCCTCCACCCATTCCGCATGCGAGGAATATCATGTCTGCACCTTTGATGACATCTTGTATTTCAGATTTAGTTTCTTCCGCTGCTTTTTTTCCGACTTCTGGATCCATACCAGCGCCCAAACCTTTGGTGAGATTTTTTCCAATGTGAATTTTTTTATCAGCGAGAGAGTGATGTAAGTCTTGGGTATCAGTATTCATGCAGATAAAGGAAACCCCTTTCACTTTGGTGTTGATCATGTGATTCACAGCATTTTTCCCAGAGCCACCGATACCGATGACCATAATTCTCGCAAAGCTCTCAATCTCCTGGTTTATTTTTGGCATATTTTTTCTTGGTCCGCCGGGGCGGGCGACTTAGGTGATTTATAAAAAGGTTAATCTATATAGGTCTTATAATAGCAGAAAATCTTAAAAAGCAAAGTTTTGATAAATTTGCATTTTTTTCATTTCTAAATGAGAATTTTCCAACTAAGGCATTAGCTGTTTTACGCCTGATCTTATTGAGTTTTTTAGGTCTTTAAAGAATCCATTGAAGCTACCATCTCCGCTTCCACCTGTATCTTTACCAGAAGTTAAAAGTCCGATTGCAGTAAACCAAGAAGAGTCTCGCAGTTTGGTCTTTGTGGTGCCAAAAATGTCCGTCGTTCCCTTGCTTACAGGCAAACGAAGAGCGGATTTCGAGAGTTCTTCTAAATTCTGGATGTTTGCGGTGCCTCCTATGTAGACAATACCCGCAGGTAAGAGTTCGGATCTTTTTATTTTCTTTAAATTATTTTCTATAGATTCAAAAATGTCAGCAAGGCGTGCTTCTATGATCTCATCAAGTTTCTTTTTGGAAAATGTTTCATCAATATTTCCCAATTTAAATTCCTCCGCTTTCTCTAAAGGTATCTTTAGTCCGAGAGCAATATCATTTGTGACGTCATTGCCACCAATCGGAAAAGCATAAATTGAATTTAGAATTCCATTTTCGAAAACAGATATGGAAGTAGTTTCGGCACCTATGTCTACCAGCGCCACCCCGACGATTTTTTGTTTGTCGGAGATTGATATAAGGCTTGCAGCTACCGGGCCTGCAATCACGTCTATGGTTTCGACGCCTGCCTCAGCTACTGATTCAAGTAAATCTTCCAAATGGACTATAGAATATGTGACGAAAAGCGCCTTGGCTTCAAGCTTGGTTCCCCGCATACCCTCTATTCTGCCTAGTACTTCTTTGCCGTCTAGCCGATAGCCGATGGGGTAGACATGAATTACTTTCTTGTTTCCCAAACTTAAGTTGTCTTCGCAGTCGGTGAGGGCTTTATTCACATCTAAAAGAGTTACTTCTCCATCTGCCTTAGAAACAATCGTCCCCCCGGAACTTATTTCTCCGCGAAGCGTAGTACCCGAAAGAGCTATGAATGCGCGCCGGATTTTAACTCCAGCAGATTTTTCGGCGAGGAGCACTGCACTTTTTATAGAGTCAGCAACCAGTGTAGTGTTTACTACATAGCCATGGCGGAGTCCGAAAGTGGGGGATTCACCCACGCCAATAATATTAGGATTTTTTTCTCCCTTTATGAATTCTCCTACTACTACTCGAGTCATGGAGGAGCCCACGTCTATGCCTACTGAAATATTTTTGATCATATTTATTTTCCTCACTTTCCATCCTTGCTCTTTTCATTCTACTACTATGTTCGTATCCTTTCAAATGAAGCATTCCGTGGATAACTAAGAATCCGAGTAATTCTCGGTAAGTTCTCTCGAAAATTTTAATTTCCTTTTTGATAATCGTAGGACAGAGGACCAGTTCGCCAGAATTTTTACTGAGAGTAAAAGAAAGCACGTTGGTCGGGCTGTCCTTGCCCCGCCATTTTTTGTTTAGTTCGCGAGAAACTTTTTCGGTGACGTAAGCCACCGATAGAGAATAATCATCACCAAGGATTTTGTCTTTTAATATCACAAAAGGCAAGCTAGGAGGCTTGCCTTTTGTGATATTTCGTAGAGAGAATTTATTTTCTTTTATGAGCATTTAATGCGAGGTAGAGATAATTTACTTAAAAGATATCTTCCCAAGTTTTTTTAATTTTTCGATTTCCTTTCTTCGCCCCATTCTTTTCAGTGCGCCTTTCTTTGATTTAAGTTTGGATTCTTTTCGAACGTTATAACGGTTGCTTTTTACCTTACGGATGATTCCCGATTCTTGTATTCGTCTAGAAAATCTGCGAAGTACGCTCGAATTGTTCTCGTTCGGATTCTTCTTTACCTCAATTACTGTTTTTGCCATATAGCGCTAAGGTTATCATATTAAAGAAATTTGGCAAGCCGAAGTGCCTAGGAGAGGCTATTTCCATTGACTTTTTCCTGAAATAAATATATTATAAATCAGCATGAATGCCGTTATAGTCAATTAACGGTGTTTATTTTTTTTATTAAAATCACAAATATTAGATAGAAACTATAGAAAACCATGAATAAAAGCGGAGACTATATAACAGAAGAAAAAAGACAAGCTCTGGTCGCCGAGCTAAGGGACCTAAAGGGACCTAAAAGAAAAGAAATTCTAGAAACTTTAGAATATGCCAAGTCGTTGGGTGATCTTTCCGAAAATGCTGAATACCATCAGACTAGGGAAGACCAGAGCAATTTGGAGGCGCGAATCGCAAAAATCGAACAAATACTTCAGTCTTCTGAAACTGTTCAAGGGGGAGGAGGCGATAACATCGAAATCGGTTCGAAAGTTGTTGTTCAAAAAGAAGATACTAAAGAAGAAAAGACCTATGTGATAGTGGGCTCCGAAGAAGCAGATATGGCGGTGGGCAAGATCTCGAACCACTCTCCATTTGGAGCCGCCCTCTTTGGAAAGAAAAAAAATGACTCTGTTTCTTTCAAAACTCCAAAAGGTGTAGTGAACTATAAAATAATTAACGTTTCATAATCTAATACTTTCTATTTTTGTCTTTTGTCTTTCCCTTTGTTCCCAAATTGTGTAGAATATTGAGATGTCTTCAATTGATGAAATCAGGGATCTCCGTATAAATAAATTAAAAATTTTAGAGGATAAGGGTATCAATCCATATCCCGCAGAATCTTTACGGGAACTCTCTCTCGCGGAAGCAGGAAAGAATTTTGAAAGCCTAGAAGCCAGCAAAGAAAGCAAATGGGTTTCGGGTCGGATCATGTCTATCCGCGGACAAGGTGCAATTATTTTCGTTACTTTGTATGACGGCACGGGCACTTTTCAAGCACTTCTAAAGAAAGACATAATAAGTGAAGATAAATTTTCTCTTTGGGGAGAAGTCGTCGACATAGGGGATTTTATAGAAGTGGAAGGGTCCTTCTTCAAGACAAACCGCGGAGAAAAAACTATTGAAGTGAAAGATTGGCGGATGCTTTCTAAGAGCCTTCGACCTTTGCCTGAGAAATGGCACGGGTTGGTGGACGTGGAAGAGCGTTATCGAAAACGATATCTCGATATTTTAATGAATCCAGAAATCAAGGAGATGGTGGAGAAGAAATCTAAATTCTGGGATGTTACGCGTTCTTTCATGAAAGACCAAGGATTTTTAGAGGTAGAAACCCCTACACTTGAAACTACTACAGGCGGAGCCGAAGCTACTCCTTTTAAAACACACCACAACGACTACGACCTAGATGTATATATGCGTATCTCGATCGGAGAGCTATGGCAGAAACGTCTCATGGCTGCGGGTTTTCCTAAAACTTTTGAGATAGGCAGGGCCTACCGGAACGAAGGCACTAGCCCCGAGCATGCGCAAGAGTTTACAAATATGGAATTCTACTTCGCCTATGCCAACTACAAAGACGGTATGAAGTTAGTCCGAGAAATGTATATTAAAATTGCGGAGGAAGTTTTCGGAACCACCAAGTTTACTTATCACGGACATTCTTTTGATTTGGCTAGTGAATGGGAGATGATAGATTATGTTTCCAAAATAAAAGAAATGACGAGCCTGGATGTTTTGAATGCGACTGAAGAAGAAATGAAAAGTAAACTCGAAGAGTTGGGTGTGAAATACGATGGAGAAAACAAAGAACGTCTGACTGATACTCTTTGGAAATATTGCAGGAAGCAAATTTCGGGTCCGGCATTTTTGATTCATCATCCTACACTGGTGGCTCCGCTATCCAAAATAAATTCTGAAAATCCTCTGACTACAGAAAGATTTCAGCCACTTCTCGCTGGAAGTGAAGTAGGGAATGGATACTCCGAGCTCAATGATCCAATAGACCAGAAAGGAAGATTCGAAACCCAACAAGAACTTATAAAAGGAGGAGACACAGAGGCCATGATGCAAGACGATGAATTTGTGGAAATGCTCGAGTATGGCATGCCTCCGACTTGCGGATTTGGTTTTGGAGAAAGGTTGTTTGCGATTCTTTCTGATAAGCCTCTTCGTGAGACACAGATCTTTCCTCTCATGCGACCAAACAAAGAATAAAAAATCCCCGCGCCGACGATGAGTTGTCGGAACGGGGATTGAACGGCGAGTGGTTACGATTTTTCGAAGTCGTAGTCGATTCCTTTTTCAGAGATGTCGAGAACGACTCGGCCGACGTATCCGTCTTCGATTTCGAGAATAACGAAATCCTCTTTTTTCACGATCGTAACTCCCGGGATATCCGGGTTTACGATCTCGAGACCTTCGTCCCCGAAACCCGCAGGAATTTTTTTGAGCATGATTTTAGTCATGTCTTACCTCCTTTTATAGTATATCACAAAAGATAGTATAAGTCAATAGAAAAAGCCCCTAAAGGGGCTTTTAATTTGTAGACATAGCCAGAGTTTTCAAATGCTCATCGAGTTTGCCGTATCGAAATTTTTCTGGAAGTTTTTTGGCTACTGCATCGTGCACTTTTGGATTTTTTATCACTTCTCCCGCAGTCCATTTATGTCCGAAGAATTCTGTTGTATCTAGCATATGTGAAAGAAAAGCAATTTCTTTTTCTTCGTATGCTTTATTTCTAGCTACATCTTCGGGATTCATGCCATGCATCTTTTGGGGTAGAGGTTCATCTTCTCCTGGAGCCCGAACGATTCCTCCTATATTTACATCGCCTTCTTTTGTTGTTCTAAATTCAAATATACTCATATTTTCATTATACATCTCGGTAAATATTTCTAATCATAGTTATCCACAGGGAAGACTTGGCGTTATATTTCAAGGTGGAATATAATGTATATCAGGTGGGAAAAAGTGGGAAAAATGTAAAAAGTAATTTAGTGAAATTTTATGCTCATCGGAGAATACATACACACAATTGATGATAAGAATAGAGTTTCACTTCCTGTGAAGTTTCGAAAAGTCATGGGAAAGAAAATTATTATTACACCTGGACTTGATGCATGCTTGTTCATTTTCACTTTGAAAGATTGGGCGAAAGTAAGTAAGCGTCTAGCGGATGCTAGCGCCGATCTTTCCTTCCTAAAAGCCGATCAGCGAAGTTTCAACCGATACATGTTCGGTCGCGCTGCCGAAGTCGAGGTAGATTCTATCGGGAGAATCTTAATTCCGGATTTTCTTAAAGATAGAATCGGACTGAAAGATAAAGCAGCTATTATCGGAGTAGAGGACAGAGTGGAGATATGGAATGACAAGACTTGGTCGCAGAATCAAGATGCCATCGAGAAGCAAGTCGGACATTTAGCGGAAAAGCTTGCCGAAAGTGGGGCAAGAGGGAAATAAGATGCGAGAGGAAATGATCGAAAGTGTACACAAGACAGTTCTTTTAAATGAAGCAATAGAAAGTCTAAATCTAGCTACTAGTTCAATAGTCTTAGATGCGACGTTTGGGGGCGGAGGTCATAGCGCCGAGATGTGCAAGCGACATCAAGGCATAAAAATAATTGCTTTAGATCAAGACCAAAGCGCATTTATAAAGGCGGAGAGTAAGTTCAAAGGTTTAGAATGTGACATAAAACTTATTAATGAAAATTTTGCAAACTTAGACAAAGCCCTGGAGGGAGAAAAGATTGCGAAAGTAGATGCCATTCTCTTTGACTTAGGATTAAGTTCTGACCAGCTTGAGAATTCCGGACGTGGATTTTCTTTCATGAAAGATGAGCCACTACTCATGACCATGAAAGAGGATCCAACAAGTGAAGACCTGACTGCGATAGATATAGTGAATACTTGGGAAGAGAAAAGTTTAGCCGATATCATCTACGGATACGGCGAAGAAAAACTCTCCCGACGAATAGCAAAAGCGATTGTAGAAGGAAGAGCAGAGAAAGAGATAAAGACAACGAAGGATTTGGTGGAGATAATCGAGGGCGCGGTAGGAAGGTCATATAAGAGACAAAAGGTACACTGTGCCACTAGAACATTCCAAGCCCTAAGAATAGCCGTAAACGATGAACTGGGGGCATTAGAAAGGGGATTAAACAAAGGATGGGAGGTGTTAAAAGAAGGAGGACGCATGTCCGTAATATCGTTTCATAGTCTCGAAGACAGGGTAGTGAAAAGATTTTACAAAGCAAAGCAAAAAGAACAAAGAGCAATTTTAATAAACAAAAAACCTATTCTTGCCGGGAGCGAAGAATTAAAAAATAATCCCCGATCAAGAAGCGCAAAGTTAAGAATTTTAGAAAAAATTAAATAAAAATATGAAACAAGCAACCATAAGATTAAAAACAAGTATACAAAACGTTCATATAATGAACAACAATGTGGAGGTTTCTAGAGTTATTTTAAATTCAATGCTTATGATCTTGGGCTTCCTAACTATTTTATATATAACTACCCTGGGGAATACGGTTTTCAATATTGTAGCCAGAAAGTCTTTAGAAAAAGAGGCTTTGGCACTTACCAACGAAGTAGGAAACCTCGAACTTTCGTATTTGTCTTTATCCAACCATGTAGATTTAGCTATGTCTGCCTCTATGGGTTTCAAAGAAAACAAACCAACTTTCGCTACCCGTAAAGCTCTTGGTAGCTTAAAGATGTCTCCAAATGAAATCTAGTTTTGTTGTCAGATCCAGAGTACTATTTTTTTTTCTTATCGTTTTTGCGCTTATTCTTTTGACTAAGCTTTTTTTTATACAGGTCATACATGGTTCCACATATTCGGATGCAGCCGACCATCAATACGCTACGCCTTCTACGAATATTTATGAAAGAGGTACAATTTATTTTTATACAAAAAACGGTGAGCTTGTTTCCGCCGCTACACAGACACTCGGGTATAAGATTGCAATAAATTCTGAGAAAATAACAAACCCAACTTCTGTATATCAGAAGCTCAATAAATATACTCCTATAAATCAAGCGGATTTCCTTATAAAAACGGCGAAGAAAAATGATCCTTATGAAGAAATTGCGACGCACTTGTCCAAAGATGTGGCTGATGCAGTATCAGCCTTAAAAATCCCCGGGGTAAGTATTTATAAAGAAAAATGGCGTCTTTATCCGGGGCACGAGTTAGCTTCTCACACTGTTGGATTAGTAGGTTACAAAGGAGATTTGTTAGGAGGTAGATACGGACTGGAGAGACAGTATGACACTACACTGGCTAGGAATGTAGACAGTCCCTATATAAATTTCTTTGCGGAAGTATTTTCAAATATCAAAAAAACTTTCTTTGCAAAAGATGCTCCGGAAGGAGATATCGTCACTACTATCGAACCCCAAGTGCAGGGATTTCTAGAGAAGAAACTGGCAGAAGTGAGGGCAAAATATCAGATAGACTCAATAGGCGGGATAATAATGAATCCCGTAGATGGCTCTATGTATGCTCTTAGTGCGAAACCGGATTTTGATCCGAATAATTTTTCTCAGACAAAGAATGTAAATTTATTCTCGAATCCACTCGTAGAGAACGTTCTCGAATTCGGATCTGTGGTAAAGCCCCTAGTAATGGCGGCTGCGCTCGATGCAGGCGTACTCAATGCGGAGACGACTTATGATGATAAAGGCTCAGTAACTATCGAGAAGCATGAGATATTTAATTTTGACAAAAAGGGACGTGGTCCGGGAACTTCTATGCAAGACGTGCTTAATCAGTCTTTGAACACAGGAATGGTGTTTGTAGAGCAAAAACTTGGTAAGGTGAAATTTAGGGATTATATGCTCGGGTATGGAATCAAAGATAAAACAGGAATTGATCTACCGAATGAAACAAGTGGATTGGTATCGGGAATTATCAAAAGTCCTAGAGAGATAGAGTATGCGAACGCTGCTTTCGGTCAAGGTATCGCTCTTACTCCAGTAGAATTAGTTAGAGCCTTGGCTTCACTTGCAAATGGAGGAAACTTGGTAGTACCACACATCGTAAAAGAAATAAAATACAACGACGCTACGAGCAAAGTTCTTAAATATCCTCTAGTGCCGACCAAAATATCCAAAGCAAGTAGCCAGGAGATCACTCGGATGCTGGTCACTGTCATGGATAAATCAATCAAAGGAGGAAAAGGCAAGTTTGACCATTTTAGCGTCGCAGTAAAAACAGGAACTGCGCAAGTTGCGGATAGTACAAACGGCGGATATTATGCAGATAGGCATACCCATTCATTTTTCGGCTATTTTCCAGCTTACGATCCTAAATTCATAGTATTTCTCTATGCCGTGAATCCGAAAGGCGTGCCTTATGCGGCGACCACCTGGAGCGATCCATTTATAGAGATAACGAAATTTCTGCTGAATTATTATAACGTTCCGCCGGACCGATAGATAAAGAAATAAAATGAAATTAACTTTAAAAAAAATTATATATTACATATTAAAATTTGAGTCGGAACTCGTGCTTTGGAAATACAAACCGAAGATCGTAGCTATCACTGGTTCGGTAGGAAAAACTTCTACCAAAGATGCAGTATATGCAGTGCTTTCGGAAGTGGCATATGTAAGGAAGAGTGAGAAAAGTTTTAATAGTGAGATAGGGTTACCACTTTCTATTTTAGGCCTCCACAATGGGTGGAATAATCCTATTATCTGGCTGGAAAACATTATGGATGGATTGTGGCTATTTTTGTGGCCTCACAAATATCCGAAATGGTTAGTGCTCGAAGTAGGAGTTGGTAAGCCTGGAGATATGAAAAAAACTGCTGCTTGGTTAAAAACGGATGCAGTTATCATAACCGCCATAGGAGAAATGCCTGCGCACATAGAATTTTTCTCATCTCGAAGACATCTTGTGGAAGAAAAAAGTCAGCTTATCAAAACTCTTAAAAAAAGCGGAGTGCTCATTATCAATAAAGATGATGAAACAGTAGGAGAGATGAGCGCCAAGGGGCAAAATCATATCGTAAGTTATGGATTTAATGAGGGGGCAGACATTTTAGGGTCGGGATATAATATTTCTTATGATGAAAATGGGGAGCCGGTGGGAGTAGTCTTTCGGATCGACGAGAGAGGCAAGAGTTTGCCGGTCGTCATAAGCGGAGTTTTTGGAAAAAATCATGTGTATGCTTCGCTTGCTGCGCTCACACTCGCCTCGGCGCTTGATTTAAATATGTTGGATGCAATAGATTCACTAAATTTTTATGATGTTCCTCCGGGGCGAATGCGTTTATTAAAGGGTATAAATGGTTCGCTTATCATTGATGATACATATAATTCATCTCCATTTGCTTGCGAGACGGCGCTCCAAACACTCGGAGAAGTAGAAAGTAAAAATGGCAGGAAAATCGCAATCTTAGGCGATATGCTCGAACTCGGTAAACATACCGTAGAAGCGCATAAAAAGATAGGAGAATTTATGAGTAAGATATTTTTAAATACAAATGGAATTTTAATAACAGTGGGACAGCGTGCAAAGGCTATTAAAGAAGGAGCCGTGGAAAGAGGGATGAAAGAAGAAAACATTTACGAATTTGGAACTGCCTATGAAGCTAAGGATTTTATAGATCAATTTATTTCAAAAGGAGATATCATTCTGGTGAAAGGTTCGCAAGGGATGCGCATGGAGCGGATAATTTCGAATATATTACTTGACCAAGAAAATAAAAATAAACTATTAGTCCGACAAGATGCTGAGTGGCTTAAAAAATCAGAATAGGTGTATACTATAAATGAATTAGTTGTCAGAAAAAGGGAGGACAGAAAACATGTCAATCGACGTGATGTATGATCCCAAAAAACCAGAAGTAAAACAATGGAGGCATCATGAAACGCCCAAAGTACTCTCTGTTGTTTCAGGTTTTCCTGTTCGTTATCGTTTGCCTAAGTTGTTCCGCAATACTTCTGGCAAGCGAGGAAAAGTGTAGGAGAGTCGGTGCCTTCGAGATGCTCAAAGTCACGAACAAGACGGTTTTGATCGTGACTACGGATCCAAGCAATCCTGTCATCGTTCTACGCAAAATGGAAGTTTGCCAGTCTCCTACGTTCACATGGGTTCAGCCCCAACTTCCTAAAAAGCCTTCTAAGAAGTAGTACAACACTAAAAACCCCCGCGCTCTTGGTGAAGGCGGGGGAGAGAATCAAAGACGCTTCAACTGCCTAGCATTGAGGCGTTGTTTTTATATTGTTTAATTTTTGATATAATGGCTATGTCTGTATAAGAAGTGTAAAAAGTTTGCTATAATTAATTCCTATGGAAAAATCTCAAAAAAATTGGCACGAAAAGCATCATGAATCTTTAAGCGTAGGTCAGCGCATAGCGGATCATGTGGCGAATCGTATGGGTTCATGGACATTTATTATTATTCAGACTGTTCTTGTGGTGCTTTGGATGGCTTTGAATATTATCGGTATTATTTATCACTGGGATCCTTATCCGTTCATTCTCCTCAATCTTCTTTTTTCCACCCAGGCCGCATATGCCGCGCCTATTATCATGATGGCGCAGAACAGACAAAGCGAACGGGACCGGATACAAGCCATGGAAGATTTCAGAACAAATGTGGATGCCAAGAAAGAAATAGAGCAACTTCAGATACGACTTAATTCGATAGAAGTGAACAAGCTCGACAAGATACTGGCTTTGCTTGAAAAAAACTAGATATTTTGTTTTAGTGTATAATTAACTGATGCCAAACTTAAACGAAAGACCTCAAGAAAGAGGCGAAAATCATAATAGAGTAGAAACTAGAACTCATAAAAGAATTGATGCCGACAGGTCTCCGGAACGGACTATGGAAACCTCCAAGGATGCTGAACGCATAGTGATAGATTTTTTTAATAAGTATTTTAGAGATGTAATAAAAGTCAGACCCGCTTCTTATTTAAGAGATGCAGAAAGTATGATGACTGCCACAGCTCATAACATAGGCGTTATTGCGGACTATACTGACAGAGAGCCAGCCATGCTCATGGAAATAACTACTGCAAAAGACGTTACTGATTCGATAAAACAATTAAAAGATCATCCTTCTATTAAACTTCATGAAGGGAAAAAATATGAACCTTCAGTACCGAAAATAATGATAAGACTTGAACCAGAGGCGGTAGATGAGTTTATGGGAGATTATAACTTTGAAAAACATCCGAAACTTGAACAGAGAATACTGGAGGACACTATCGCCAGCCTAAAGTTCGATCTAATTAAAACAAGAAATTATGCCGAAATGAGGCAGATACAATATCTCCTCGACGTTTTCTCTGGGCAAAAAGATAAATTGCATTAAAGATTTGTACGCTTCGCGTGCAAAAATAATGTGAGCCACAATAATTTGCTTTCCGTCGAAAGCAAATTTTCCAGCCCCGGACTCAGTTGTTTTTCTTGGTAGAAAAACATACTTCCGTCTTCACGGCGAAATGCAAAAAACTCCCAGCAGTGGGAGTTTTTTGTCGCCGTGACCCTACGCGGAATCGAACCGCGATTCTATCCTTGAGAAGGATATGTCCTAACCGTTAGACGATAGGGCCATGTGCGGAAAATATAACATTTTATTTTGAAGTATGCTATATTATCGCTGAATTTGTTAAGAGGAGGACAAAATGTTTCCGAAAGTCGTTCGCGCCTTTTTCACTCAAAGTTTTAAACGCATTCGGCATTCGTGGTGCATGTGGTGTCTGGCATACTACGAAGTAAAAATCGGCGACTGTGAAGAAGCGCTTAGTTTTTACTTCTTTCGGGACCTCGACAAGAGGGGGGAATGGATTGAGAAAAAAGTTTACCGAGAAGATCTATTTTTTCGATTCACTCGCCCCATTGTCCGGGGGAGGGAGTAGCACCCGATCATCGAGCCTTGAGGCTCCACACGACCAGTTCCGAAAGGGCTGGTCGTTTTCAATTCAATTCTTATTCTTCAAACGTTTTTGGCTTCTCTATCTCTAGAAGAGAAATCTCAGGCGAAGTGCCAGAGATTTTGAGAACATCTTTATCTATTTTTTTAAGTTCTTTATTTGAAGCATTATAATGGTTGACCACTGTACCTAGGGCATTGCCGAGTTTGTTGTGGTATTCATCATAAGATTTTAAATGCTTACCGAGGTCTTCTACTTTTTTAATTATTTCTTTGGCTGACTCTTCTATTTTGAATGCTTTAAATCCATAGAGTACGGACTGGAGGTAGGCCATAAAAGTAGTCGGGGAGATTACGATGACTTTTTTCTCATTGTATGCGTAGTCGATGAGATTACGAGTGTTTACTTTTATGGAGCCGACTTCGTTCACGAGTAGGTCGTAATAAATCGCTTCTGCCGGAATATACATAAATGCAAAGGGGAGAGTGCCTTCTTCCGGGCGTACGTATTTTGCGGTCTCGTCGATTCTTTTCTTTAAATCGTTCTTGAATTCTTTTTCAAGTTCTTCACGCTGGCGGTCGTCTATCGCATGCACGACTCGGTCATAATTATCTAGTGAGAACTTTGCATCTATGGGGATGATTCCTTCTTTAGTCACGATCACTGCGTCCACTACTTCTTTATTCTTAAACTCATATTGCATCTTATACTGTCCGGGAGCCAGAGTATTTGAAAGGATGAGTTCGAGTGATGCTTCGCCCCAGTTGCCCCGTTGCTTCTGATGTTTTAAAGTTTTTTCAAGGTCGCCAAGCTTTTCAGCGATAGTCACGAACTGCCTGGTAGCTTCATTTGTCTTGGTTTGCTCACGAGCTACATCTAACAAGCTTTTGCTCATCTGCTCGTTGATGTCTTTTAATAATTTTTGGGATTCTGAGAATTGGGTGCGGACTGCATCCTGCATGTCTCGGCGCGATTCGGTAAGTTTAGAGTCTAGTCCTCGCGCAAGTTCGGAAAGTTGCTGTTGTAAAAGGAGAAATGACTGGTCATCTGCTTTTTTATTCTCCTCCTTTTTTCTGCCAAGAATAAAATAAGTGACTATGCCCCCGATGAATAGCCCTATTATTATTTCTATCCCATTTTGCATTTATTTATTTTAACATAAAAAAAGAAGAGCCGCCCGGGAGCAAGCTCTCCGTGCGGCGTTTACATATAGTGCGCGTCTTGCGCCGAGCGGAGCAAGACCGTGAGTGAAGTTGCCACCTGAGTGTTTCGCTTGTGCCGGCAAGCGAATTGTTGGATGAATTCCTTCAACGTGTTATTGTGGCCGGTTACCCACTCGGGAACATCTACTTCTGCGATTGCGACCAGCATTTTTCCTCGGGTTTCTGCTACCAGCAGCCTCACTTCCTCTCCCGGTAAAATTACGAGAACATCTCCTACTAACCACATGGCATGATCCTCCTTGTTAAAAATTTTTGTACGAATTACTTAGCAGTTTACACGAAAATTATATTTTGTCAAGAAAAATAAGGCTATTTTTCAAGATGGTGCTTGAGTGTATATATCCAGTCATCTTCTATCTGGTCGCTTTCAAGTTTCTGGGCGAGGAGCCATTCCAAGTATCCGCGGTCAGTAGCTAGAACTTCCTCGATTTTTTTACCATTGTGTTTACCGAAGCCAAAAGTTCTCATAAGTGAAGGGTGGAGAGAGATCTTTATCATTTTTTCTATCGCGCCCTCTACGTCTAAATTGTCTTCTTCCATTATTTTCTTTTGAAGTCTTTCAAAAAGTTTTTCAAGCACTATCACGTCTCCCATGGCATCATGAGCCGTGGCTTCGACATCTATATCTAAAAGGTATCGCAAATATTGTAGATTGTATCTATCGATTTTTCCCTCGCGGTCTAGTTCTCGAGCCACGCGCAAAGTGCAGATAAAGTTTTTAGGGATGATGTCTTCTTTTTTTATTATCATAAGGTCAAAGGGGGCATTGTGAGCTATAACTACTGAATCCGCGCTTTCAAAAAGAGATTTTATTTTTTTATAATCGGGACTTTCTTTAAAAGATGCCATATCCGCTATCATTTTGTTTGAAATGTGATGAATAGCCGAAGCCTCCGGGGGCATTTTTACTGGGGGTTTATATAAACCAACAAAATTTTCTTCGATACTTTTGTAAGCTATCTGACAGAGGAAATCCTTCTCTGTATTTCCAGTAGTTTCAGTGTCGAAAAATATAAGGTTTTTCATGGTGCTATTTTATCATGGATTTGGTATAATGAGAAAATAAATTTAGGAAATCAAATTTTACTGCGTTAGGTCATAAGGATAAGGCTCTTGTAAAACTTATTTCCTAAATTTATATGTAATAAATTTATGTTGCAGGAAGAAATAAAAAATAAAATAAAAGAGGCAATGATGGCAAAGGATACTGTTTCCTTGGAAACTTATCGGGGTATGTCATCGGCTTTTACGAATGAGCTTATTGCAAAGAACAGGAAGCCCAATGAAATTCTCGAGGACGCAGATGCTCTCGCAGTCATCACTCGACTTTCCAAGCAAAGAAAAGACTCTATTGAGCAATTCACAAAAGGAGGAAGGGAAGATCTAGTCAAAGAAGAAGAAGCTCAGCTTAAAATATTGGAAACATATTTGCCGAAGCTTATGGATAAAAGCGAAGTTGAGAAGATAGCAATCGCAAAAAAGGAAGAGCTCGGCATTACTGACCCTACCAAGAAAGGCATGCTTATGTCAGCCCTGATGAAAGATCTTAAAGGTAAGGCAGATGGGACAGTGGTCAAAGAAGCGGTGGATTCTCTTTTTTAATTAAACTGTCCATTTATGCATACAGTAAATCTTTTGATACGATTGGTTGAGCATCATCAACTTCTTACCTATGCGATAATTTTTCTCGGAGTAATATTTGAAGGTGAAATTTTTGTAATTTCCGTGGGAGTTTTGTTGCATTTAGGCGCACTCAATTTATACACTACTATAATCATTGTTTTAATTGCTGCATTCGCTAAGCCGTTTCTAGGATATGCCCTAGGAGAATTCCTGAGCGTTAAATTTAAAAATCATAAAATTTTAAATTATATTAAAAAACGTGTCTATATACTTCTGCCGCGATTCAAGAAGAGACCATTTTGGTCTATTTTCATATCTAAATTCATTTGGGGCGCAAACAATATAGTTATCATTTTCTCAGGTTACGAAAAAATTGATTATAAGAAATTTTTTAAAGCAGAGGCGCTAAGCATTTTAGTTTGGGCTCCGATCATGCTCAGTCTGGGTTATGTGTTTAGCTTTACTGCATTAAATGTAAGTAGGGAGGTCTGGAGATTTTTGCTTGTGGTTATAGTCTTACTGGCAATTTACGTTATATTTGATAAACTAGTGAGTTGGGTATATGAATTATTTGAAGAATATTATAATGAGCAACAATAACAAGGTAGTAAAGTTAATAACCCACAACGGAGCATTTCACGCAGATGATATTTTCTCTGCGGCGGCCTTAGGCATGATGCTCGAGCGAGAGGGCGAAAGTTATGAAATAATTCGCTCCCGAGACCCGGAAGCGTTGAAAACAGGAGACTATCTTTTTGATGTGGGTGGAATATATGATGAAAACGCAAACAGATTCGATCATCATCAGATAGGCGGAGCAGGGCAGGGACCGCAAGGCATAGAATATTCTTCTTTTGGTCTTGTCTGGAAAAAGTTTGGGGAGAAATTGGCTGGATCGAAACGTGCGGCAGAAATAATTCAGAAAAAACTTTGTGCGCCTGTTGATGCAGCGGATAATGGCATCGATCTGGCTATTCCAAAAAGCGAAATCACGCCATATTATATTCAAACCTTTTTTCACTCAATGGTGCCAACGTGGAAAGAAGATGATTCGAAGACGGATGAGATTTTTTTAGATTGCGTTTCATTTGCCAGAAAAATTATAGATCGGGAGATACTTCAGGCACAGAGTTTTCTTGAAGGAGAAAAAGATGTTTTAGAAGCATACGAAACGAGTAAAGACAAAAGGATTATTATACTCGACAAGAATTATCCATTCGAACACATCGTACTCGTTAATTTTTCGGAGCCCCTTTATGTAGTCTTTCCGCGTAAGGCCGGAAACGGCTGGGGGGTGAAAGCTGTGCGAAAGAATCCGCAGAATTTCGAGAACCGGAAAGACCTACCAAGCTCATGGGCAGGGCTTACGGATCAAGAATTGCAGAAAGTTACCGGAGTACCTGACGCAGTTTTTTGTCATAGGGCACTTTTCATGGCGTCAGCACTGTCTAAAGAGGGGGCTATTAAACTTGCTCAAATTGCGGTAGAATCATAAATATGGCATTTATCGATGAGATGAAAATAGAAGCCGCTGCAGGAAACGGCGGGAACGGAGTCGTGCGTTGGCGACAGGAGAAATTTGTGCCAAAAGGTGGACCTTCTGGCGGAGACGGCGGACGCGGGGGAGATTTTTTTGTTATAGCCGTTCGTGACATTCATATACTTTCTAAATATAAAGCAAAGAAAAGTTTTTCGGCTGGGCGAGGAGAAGATGGAGGCAATAAAAGCCTGCATGGCGCAAACGGCGAAGACTTTTATTTGGATCTTCCCATAGGTTCTATCGTCACAAATCTTGATACTGAAGAGAGCTGGCAATTAAAAGATGAAGGTGAGAAGTTTATGGTGCTTAAAGGTGGCTACGGAGGATTTGGCAATGAACATTTCAAAAGTTCTACGAATACTACACCGAAAGAATCTCGCTTAGGCGGTGAAGGAGAGAAAGGGAATTTTAAGATTGAGTTAGAACTTTTTGCGGATATAGGATTGATAGGACTGCCGAACGCTGGAAAATCATCTCTTCTTAATTCTCTTACAAATGCTCAAGCCAAAGTAGGAGACTATGCTTTTACTACACTCGATCCGAACCTCGGAGATTTTTATGGATATGTGATTGCGGACATTCCAGGAATCATCGAAGGAGCTTCCGAAGGAAAAGGACTAGGAGTTAAATTTTTGCGTCATATCAAACGCACCAAAATGTTGGCACATTTGGTTTCCTTCGAGAATCCTAAAATGATGGCTACCTACAAAGAAGTAAGAAAAGAACTCGAGCAGTATGATGAGAAATTAGACTTGGGGGATGAAGGACTTTCCTCAAAAGACGAAATAATTATTCTTACTAAAAGTGATATGGTGACGGATAAGATAATCGAGAAAAATGTGACAGCGTTTAAAAAGATAAGTAAAAAAGTTTTTGTTTTGTCCCTTTTTGATGATAAACTAGTTAAAAAGACGAGTGACGAATTGGCAAAAATTTTAAAGAAGAAGTAAAAATGGCAAAATATTACCCTACAATTGGGCTTGAAGTGCATGCAGAGCTAAAGACGAATACCAAGATGTTTTGTGCGTGCAAGAATAATCCTGATGAGGAAAATCCGAACGTAAATATCTGTCCAGTTTGCATGGCGCACCCAGGGGCGCTTCCGGTGCCGAACAAAAAAGCTATAGAGAATGTGATAAAAGTCGGTCTTGCCATAGACGGTAAAATTGCTGACTTTACAGAGTTTGATCGCAAGAATTATTTTTATCCCGATATTCCAAAAGGCTACCAGATATCGCAATATAAATACCCGATAGTTTCCGGCGGGTATTTGGCAGACTTTGATGTTACCAGGATACATCTCGAAGAAGACACGGCGAACAATAAACATGACCGCGGAGATTTTTCGCTCATTGATTTTAATCGCGCAGGTGTGCCACTTTTGGAACTCGTCACCGAGCCACACACTTTCGAAAATCGAGAGGATACTGCGAAGGGAGCTTCGAAGTTTGCGAAGGAGCTTCAGCTCATACTTTGGTACCTAGGAGTTTCGGAAGCGAATATGGATAAAGGAGAAATGAGAGTGGAAGCAAATATTTCCATATCTGCCGAAAAAGGAAAGCTCGGAACAAAAGTAGAAGTAAAGAATTTAAATTCATTTCGAAGCGTGGAGCGGGCTATAAAATACGAAGTAGATCGTATGACTAAGTTACTTGATGAAGGAAAAGGTGCAGATATTACTCAGGAGACAAGGGGATGGGATGAAAGCAAGCAAGCTACTTACTCGCAAAGGAAAAAGGAGTCTAGTGAAGACTATCGATATTTCCCCGATCCTGATCTACCTAAAATGAAGCTGCACGAAGCTTTTGATTTGGATAAAATGAAAAGGGAATTACCGGAATTGCCGGAAGTTATGCGTGCCAGATTTAAAAAAGATTTTGAAATCAAAGATGAAGATATAGAAGTATATATAAATGATCTTCCCACCGGAAGATGGTTTGAAGACGTGGCAAAAATACTAAATGATAAAGAAAAAATTAAAATCGCTTCAAACTATATAACTACTGACTATGTCGGATTGAAAAAGAATAATCCAGAAGTGAAATTCCCAAGCGCGAAAAACTTCGCCGAGCTTATCTTTTTGATACAAGAAGGAAAAATATCTTCTCGCGGAGCAAAAGACATATTAGGAATGATTGCGATAGAAGATAAGTCTCCGCTTAAAATTTCGGAGGAAAATGGTTTACTACAAAAAAATGATACTGGCTCATTGCAAGAAGTAGCAGAGAAAATAATTGAAGCCAACCCAAAAGTTGTAGCAGATTATAAGGGAGGCAAAGAACAAGCACTAATGTCTTTAGTCGGACAAATAATGAAAGAGACAAAAGGCAGCGCAAATCCTACTGTAACGAAGCAATTATTAATAGATTTATTAACCGAGTAGCGAATTTTACTCCACTAATCAAAATATGAAAACATTGCGTGAGTGCATAAAAGAAGCGGAAGAAAAAAAGGTTGCAATAGGACATTTTAATATTTCAAATATTGAAGAATTTCACGCAATTTATAATGCTGCAAAGAAACTAAATGTTCCTGTTATCATAGCAGTATCGGAAGGAGAAGAATCATTTGTG